>JALSSH010000367.1 GCA_026984385.1 Ardenticatenia bacterium
CCACTTTCTTCAATCTGCCGCGCTGGCGCGACGAGGTGCTTTCGGCTGTGCCCAGTGTGCCGATGGTGGTCATCGGCAACAAGTCGGACTTAGGCGTGGTCGTGCCACCGGATGAGGCCGCAGGTTGGGCCAAATTTGAAGGCAACATGCCCTTTTTGCAGACCAGCGCGCTCACAGGGGAAAACGTCGAGGAGATGTTCCAGGGGTTGGCGTACCTGGCGTACAAGCAGCGGCAAACGCTCTTGGAGCTGGAAAAACTGCGCGCCAAATACCTCAAGCAGTTTTCCGACGCCTCCAAAACATGAAAAAAACAGGCCGCGCCCACTCGCTGCGCGGCCTGAGCGCCGTCTAACTAAACCGTTCTCAGTAGACGTACTCTTCTTCCAGCGCCTCGCGCAAGCGCAGATAGCTATCGTAGCGCGAGTAGCTGATCTCGCCGCGTTCTACCGCTGCGCGCACTGCACAGCCCGGCTCGTGCGTATGGGTGCAATCGGGAAATTTGCAGTCCGGCACATAGCGTGCGATCTCGATGTAATAAGCGTCCAACTCGTCCGGCTCTACATCCCAAGGAGAAAGCGAGCGGATGCCGGGCGTGTCGGCGACATAGCCGCCTTCTTTCAGCGGGATCAGCTCGCTATAGCGGGTGGTGTGGCGGCCCTTTTGCGTGGCGTGGCTGACTTTGCTCACACGGCGACCCAACCCGGGTTCGATCGCGTTGAGCAGGCTGGTTTTGCCCACGCCGGAAGGGCCGGTGAAAACCGAGATTTTGCCGATCAGCCGCGCGCGTAGCTCCTCGATGTTTTGGCCGCGGGTGGCGCTGACGTAAAGGACCGGATAGCCAATGCGTTCGTAAACGGCCAGGGTCGCGTAAGTTTCCGACGGGTCATCGGCCACCAGGTCCATTTTGTTGACGCACAAGCAGATTTCCGGAATTTCGGCTTTTTCCGCAGCCACCAACATTCGGTCTAACATGCGTGGACGAGGCGCGGGTTGCGCCGCCGCAAGCACAAAGATCGCTTGCTCCGGATTGGCGATGATGACCTGCTCACGTTCGGCAGACGTGCCCACCGCTGAGCGTGGGGCGACGCGAGAAAGTACCCGTTCGCGCGGCTCTACCTTGACGATGACGCCGCCGACGTGATCGGCCTGCACGGGCAATTTTTCCAGCACCACACGGTCGCCGATGGCGACCAAATCCGTTTCTTGATACTTTTCTTTGAGTTTGCCCCGAAGCTGACAGACGATGGGGCCTTCAGGGGTTTGAACGGTGAAAAAACCGCTCTGAGTACGAATAACCAAACCTCTCAACTGTTCGCTCAATGGTGATTCCTTGTTCTAAGCATTTGCGCGTGCGATAGATCGTCGTAAACGTGCGACCACCGCAGCGCAGGAATCACACATCAGCCCATTTTCCACGTGGTCGGCACCTCCTGGCTGCGGTAGGGGAGCGACAACTGCTGTGCAACCATCGTGCTCCCTCCTTTCCGTACCGTGTAAAATACGCCGGCGGCGACGCCAATGCGTGCCGTCATCTGTCAGTATAATCGGAGGCGGGGGAGTGGGTCAACCGCCTTGCGTGACTTGTTTGGACGGCAGAGATAAAAAAAAACAGGCGAAAGCGGTGCTCTCGCCTGTTTGCATATGCGCAGTTGACGCGCCTTTACATCATGCCGCCCATGCCGCCGTCGGCGGGCATCGGAGCGGGCGGCTCCGGCACGTCGGTGATCAGCGCCTCGGTGGTCAGGATCATCGCGGCGATGCTGGCCGCGTTTTCCAAAGCGCCCTTGGTCACCTTGGCCGGGTCAATGATGCCGGCCTTGATCATATCCACAAACTCGCCGCGCATCACGTCGTAGCCGATGTGCGGGTTGTTTTCCTCAGCCTGCTTGACAAGCACCTGCTGCTGGATCACGCCGCCATCCAGGCCCGCGTTTTCCACGATGCCGCGCATGGGCATCTGCAAAGCATGACGCACGATCTTCACGCCGGTGTTCTCGTCGTCGTAGTCCAACGTCAGGTCATCGAGCGCGCTCATCGCGTGCAACAGCGCCACGCCGCCGCCCGGCACGATGCCTTCTTCCACAGCCGCGCGGGTCGCGCTCAGCGCGTCTTCCACACGGTGTTTCTTTTCCTTCAGCTCGACCTCGGTGGCCGCGCCTACGCCGATCACCGCCACGCCGCCGCTGAGCTTCGCCAGCCGCTCTTGCAGCTTCTCGCGGTCGTAGTCCGAAGTGGAGTTCTCG
>JALSSH010000368.1 GCA_026984385.1 Ardenticatenia bacterium
TCAGCCAATGGGTGCGCTGCACCCCGCAAACGCCCAGCGTCCCTTGCAAAAAGGATTTCTCCAGGTCGGTATATTTGGCTTCCGGCCCACCCATTGTGGTGATCGCCGTGCCGCTTTTGATGTGCGTGAGCAACGGGGAGAAGTCGCTCTCAGAAAAAGCAAACCCGGGCGTGAACACTTTGTCAAAAAAGCCCTTCAGCAACGCCGGCATACCCTCCCACCAGATCGGGAAGACGTAGATCAAGTGCTCGGCGCGGCGGATACGCTCCTGGTAGGTCAACACTTTGGGGTCAAGGATTTTCCCCTGAGCGTAACCGGCGAGTTCGGTCTCGCTCAGCACAGGGTTGAAGCCGTCACGGTAAAGGTCCAGCACGTCGGCCTCATGGCCGCCCGCTTCCAATGCTTCTATCACACGCCCCAAAACCGCAAAATTGAAGCTGCCGGGCCAGGGATGAGCAATCGTTACCATTGCGCGCATATCGTTTCACTCCTGGAACAAACGTCGGTCGCCGCGCTACCATAGCACGCCCGCCCGTGTCTGCCAAGCCTCATCCTAAGTCCGTCGCCAAGCCCGCACGCCCCACCAACTGCATCACGAAGCCGATCAAACGCTCGGCGGGCAGGTCAACCACTTCTTGCAGCCCTTGCAACCAAAAAAGCTGCCCGTAGCCGAACATCAGCGAAATCAGCGTCCAGCTCAACATTAACGCATTTTCTCCGACAAAAGGCCGCAACACCCCCTCTAGATGGTGAAAAAGCGTCAGATATTTTTCGTGCACCAACGCTTGTTCTTGCGGATTGAAGCGGCGGAACTCGGTAGCGATCCACCACAAACGCTCCATGTGCTGCTGCCCACGCCCCAGCACATGGTGCAAAAAACAGTCCAAGAACGCATCCAGCGAGGGAGCATTCTCACAGACACTCAGCGACTCCAACAAATTCGGCATGTGCTCGGCCAAAACCGCGCTGAGCAACTCGCGCTTGCCGTCCTTGAAGTGGTAATACAACGCCGCCTCGGTCACGCCCACCGCCTCGGCAATCTGGCGTACCGAGGTGGCGACGTAACCCTGGCGGGAAAAAAGCTGAGATGCGGCCTCGACAATAGCGTCGCGGCGGCTGGCACGTTCGGACATAGAAGCCCCACAAACTTAACGAGCGTTAACTAAGTGCGCACATTATACAAAAGGCGCGGCTCTGCCGTCAAGAGCGAGTTGGGGGATTGTAGACGTTGTTCCACACGGCGCAAGGGGTTAGCTCTCTTGGTCCCTGCCGCGCTCCACGTTGCAGAAGCACTCAGCGAACGCCTCTCCCGTAAGGAAAGGTGCTCGTTTGCCGCCTTTCGCCGTGAAAGCTGTTAGCGCTGTTGCCCGTTCACAAAAACCGGCAGATGCCCCAACGCCACGATGTCCGTCCAGCGCTGCGGATCGCCTTCGGTGAAGATCGCCGCGCGCGCCACGACCTCCGCCCCGACGCGCTCCATCAGTTCGGCCATCGCCTGGATCGTGCTGCCGGTGCTGACCACGTCATCCACCAACACCACCCGTTTGCCCGCCACGCGCTCGCGGTAGCGTGCGTCGAAGTAGAGCGTCTGCACCTCACCCGCCGCGGTGATGGACTTGGTATTGACGCTGATCGGGTCGTGCATATAAGCCTTAGGCGTTTTGCGCAAGGTGATATACGGGCAACCGAGGGTCACGGCCAGCCCGTAGACCAGAGGAATAGATTTGGCTTCCGGCGTGACAAGCACTTGAGGGGCAAAAGGTTCGAGCTTAGGCGCGAGCGCCTGAACAGCGGCATGAGTCAATGCCGCGTCGTTCAGGCAGTCAACGAACGCGATCCGCACATCGGGCGCGACTTCGATCAGCGGCAGATCGCGCACAACATCGGCCACTTGGACACGATACGTTTGGGTCTTCCCCGTCATGTGGGCGTGCTCCTTCGCTCTATCGGGGGCATACACAAAAAGACGCGCCGTGAAAACACGACGCCAGGACATTATAGCACGTTCGGAGGCGGGAAACTTGGGCGTTTTGGACGAAAAAAAATACACGCGGCACGCGGCGCTATGTTCTCCCCGCAAACTTAAACAAGACTGCTACAATAAAAATATCTTCCTCATAAAACGAGTTGCAAAAGGCTTTTTTACATCGAATTTACCGGTTTTTAATTGAGTTTGTGTTATGGCGCATTATAAGTATCGTCAGTCGCCCCTGAGGAGAAGACCATGAAACGCAAAAGT
>JALSSH010000369.1 GCA_026984385.1 Ardenticatenia bacterium
GTGACGCGCTCCAGCATAATTTGATAAACGCCGATCTCGCTCCGAGAAGCCTCACCGTGCCCGACGGCCAAGCTATAGAAGCCATCGGCGGGCAGTTGATAGTCCACGATCTTCACGCGCGCACCGCTCGTTTGTCCCTCAGCAACGTACAACGGCGAACCGTCCGTGCCCAACAGGTAGAGGATCGGCGCAAAATCCCCGTCCTCCGTCGTGACCACGCAGCGGATGCGCTCGCCCGCCTGCCCGTAGAACGTCCAGCCCTGGAACGTTCCTCGGGCCACCGCGCCCGCTTGCGATGTTCCGTAGCCTAAGCCCTGCGCTGTAGCTACGCTTGCCAGTGGAGGCGCTGTGTCCATGAGCACCGTCAAGCGATACTCGATACGGTCGTTTTCGGGCACTTCGCCCGTCACAAGCACGCTGTAAATCCCGTCGGCGGGCAACGGCGCACTGCTCAACATCGCGCCCAAGTAGGCAGAAGTTGCTTGGCTGCGCGCCAACTCCTCGCCGTCCGGCCCCAACAACACCAACGCAAGCGAGCCATCCGTCGAGGCGTATTCAGCGCGCACGCTGACCGTCTGACCCGTGCGCCCATCAAAAGTCCACACGTCTTCGGCGTCAGCAGCCATAAGGCCACCGCTCACCACTTGCCCGTAAGCCAGAATATGTCCGCCCTCTGAGCCGGAAACGTCCGCCCCCGCCGCATCCATTTTGACCGTGAAACGGCCCGTTGTGCCGCCGGCAGCGCCGAGCCAGGGACGGATCACCAACATATAGTCGCCGCTATCCGGCAAGCGCACCGGCCCCAATGTCACCGTGTGCGCGTTCGGCGCTTCGACGGCGTTTGCCACAAAGCCGCGCGGCCCGAAAAGCGTTACATCTGCGCGCAACGCGCTGGCCGCCGTGTCCACCGTAAAACTCAGCACTTCCCCGCGCTCTGCGGAAAAGCTCCAAAATGTGCTCTGTGTGGGCGCAAGGATGCCCTCGCTGAAGGTTTGCCCACGCCCAAGCACACGCTGCACGTCGTCTTCGGCAGGTTGAGTTGGGCGCTTGACGACGGTCAGCGTGTAGTCCAGCGGTACGTCGCCCTCCACCACCACCACATAGCGCCCTGTGGTGGGGATGGGTAAAGCGGCGATAGCCGTTTCCCCTGCGCTTTGCGTCACGGGCACGCGCAACACGTCGCCCGTCTCGTTTTCCACATGCAACGCGGGCGCGTTTTCTCCTTCCACCACCTGAGCAACCAAAGCGATCGCGTCGCCCTCTTGCGCCGAAAAGGCGTAAAACTGGGGCGCTGAGCCGTCCAGATAGGCGCGCACACGTTCTCCTAGCGCGATGTCTTGAGCTTGCGCGGCGCGGCTGGAAATATTCCGCGTTCGCAACATCAGACGATACGAGCCGCTCGTTGTCCCACTGACGCCCCCCTCACGCCCAACCACGATAAAGTACAGCTCATCGGACGGCGCGGTCCAGCGAGCGATGTACGCTTGGTGCTCTCCGTCGCGCGCTCCTTCGGCCAACAAGCGTTGATCCGCTCCCCACAGCGTCAAGGTGGGCCGCAAGTCGCCGTCGGTGGCGGCCACGCGCACGCTAAAAGTCTCGCCAGCTTGGGCTTGGAACTGCCACACTTCGCGCGATGCGGAGGCGCTTACGAAGCCGAAGCCGTCGGTCTCTGTGGTGAGCGGGAGCGCATTGGCGACCAGCGTGGCAGGTTGTATCAACAGACGGTAGCGTGTGTGCTGCGCGCGCTCGTGCGCGTGCATGCGCAACGTATACAGCCCGTCCAGCGGCAAGCCCACCGTACCGCTACTCCAAGCGTTCCCTTCGGTGGTGGGCGCGCTGAGCGTTAATACGGCGCTGCCGTCCGGCGCCAACAGTACGAGATCAACGGCCAACGGCCCGTCCAGTGAAGTGAGCGCCAGCGAAATCGCTTCACCCGCTTGGGCACGCCAAAACCAGGTGTGCGTTGGGGTGGCTTCCGTAAAGCGACCGGAGACGACTACGCTCGGGATCAACGCGCCGCCCGTTGTGAGGGCCGTTTCGGCAGCGCTATCCAATGTCAGCTCCAGCGCGTAGGGGGAATAACTGCTGGCAGCGTCCCCCGGGCGGCGCACGTCTAAAGTGTAAAGGCCGTCGGCTTCCAGTGCGATCCTCTCCAACGTGGACGTGCCACCGCTGCGCTCGCCTGTCGCCAGGATGTTATCTGCTGCGTCGCGTAGATAGAGCGTTAACGGC
>JALSSH010000370.1 GCA_026984385.1 Ardenticatenia bacterium
TTTTGAGCGCATGAGTCAGGGCTAGGGGAAAGGGCGCGCACATGATCGATCTTGTCACGGGCCAAGTGGCCGCCATCAGCGGGGATTATTTGGTGGTGTTGGTGGGGGGCGTGGGGCTGCGAGTGTACGTGCCCGCCACCGTGCATGACCACGTGAGCAGCATCGGCCAGACGGTCACGTTGTATACGTATCTACAGGTGCGGGAAGACGCGCTGACGCTTTACGGCTTTATAGACCAAGAAGAGCGCCTGCTTTTTGAAACGCTGCTCGGCATCCGAGGGGTGGGGCCACGTGTGGCGCTCTCGATCTTGAGCACGCTCACCGCCGAACATCTTTACCACGCGGTGGCCCACGAAGAGCCGGAAATCCTGACGCGCGTTCCGGGCGTCGGAAAAAAGTTGGCCCAGCGAATGCTGCTCGAACTCAAGGATCGGCTGAACGTGTTGCCGATGGGTGAACTGGCTGCCATTAGCGAGGTGGATACCGACGTGCTGGCTGCGCTGACCGCGCTCGGCTATAGCGTGGTGGAAGCGCAAGCCGCGCTGCAATCGATCCCGCGCGACGCGCCCGCCGACGTGGAAACGCGCGTGCGCCTGGCGCTGGAATATTTCGGCTAAAGGGAGAGCAAATTATGCCCGTGCCACAAGAGTTGATCGGCAAGCGCGTTGAGGTGCTGGATCGCGGTTGGATTGAGTTGCAGGACATGATGGGCGACGATCTGGCAATTGTCAACGCGGCGCGCGTCTCCTTCCTGGGGGAAAGCAAAGGGCCGGAGCGCGACAAAAAGCTGCTCTTTTACCTGCTCCAACACCGCCACACTTCCCCTTTTGAGCAGGTTGAGTTCAAGTTTCGTGTGCGCGCGCCGCTGGTCACGTGGTGGCAATGGGTGCGGCATCGCACTTTCCACTACCAGAGCGTTAACGCTCAGTCCGGACGCTATACGCCTTTCCAAGACGACGACTTTTACGCGCCGCAAGCCTGGCGCGCTCAGGCCCGCACCAATAAGCAGGCCAGCGCGGGCACGGTCAGCGCACAAGAAGCCGCCGAACTCGACGCGCTGCTGCAAGAGCACTACGCCCAGAGCTACGCGCTCTACCGGCAAGCGTTGGAACGAGGCGTCGCGCGTGAGCTGGCGCGCTTATTTTTGCCCGCTTTCGCGTTGTACTACACCTGGATCGTGAAGGTGGACGCGCTCAATTTGATGCACTTTTTGCAATTGCGGCTCAGCCGCGAAGCGCAGTACGAAATCCGCGTCTACGCTCGGGCGATCTACGAGGAGTTCTTCCGTTCGGCTTTGCCCTGGACGGCGGAGGCGTTCGAGCGCTTTATGTTGCGCGCGGAGTAAACAGAACAAGTAAAGCCCCTTGCTGGGGGGGGACAAGGCCCTTTCCCCAGCAGGGGCGCATCCCTTACGGCGAAACCACGATCTCCCCGCTCAGTCCTCGGCACACGTGTTGGCCGTTTTCGTCCAGCGGCCACACTTCCCAGCCGTACACGCCCGCCACGCTGAAAAGCTCGCCCGCAAAAGCGTAACTGCCGCCTTGTACCACTTCGCGGATTTGCGCGTCTCCGCTCGGCGGCCACAGCGAGACTTCGTAGTCCGGATATTGCTCAATCGGCTGCCAGGCGATCAAAACCGACTCGCCGGTCTTGATGTGCGTTGTGCCTTCGCTGAGCACGTCGAACTCAAAGCAATAGTCCGGCGCGGAAGCGGGTTTGGTCGGGCCGATGGGCGGGGTGAGCGACGCCGCCAGCATCTCCGGCGCCAGGGTGGGGCGCGCGGTTGGGCTGGGTGGCACGGGGCTGGGGGTCCAGGTGGGAGGAAAAACGCTATCGTTTCCCTCTCCTTCGGCAGGCGCGTTGGCCTCGGTCGGCGGAGCGGGAGTGTCGGCTGGCCCTGTGTTTTCTTTGCCGCCGCACGCGCTCAGCGCCAACAGCAACGCGATCGTCAATAGCGCGAAAAATCCTATGCGCCGCATGGCATCCTCCTACAAAACATAACCGTAAACCAGCCCGAAAAGCAGCAACAACACCGCAAAAAGCAGTCCGATCCCGCCCAACAGCACATACCACACGCTGCGCGGGTGCGCTTGCCAGGGTTGAGCAGGGTCTTGGCTAAAGCCGACAAGCACCCACCAACCATACCCGTAGAGCGCAAACCCTGCCACCACCACGATCCCAAGCGCCAATGTCGCGTCTGGATGTTCTTCCAGGGGGCCGATGCCCAGCACTTTAGCCACCGCCCACCACACGATCCCCGAAAGGACGAGCGTAATCACAAAGCTGAGCGCGATCCGCCCCGCGCGCGGCCAGCGTTCGAGCCGTGCCATCCACAGCGCCATGCGCGTTTCCGAACTTTGCGGCATAATCCCCTCCTGTCTTTCTGCACGGGCTGCTTTTGATTATAGTCTATTTGCGCGAACGGGCATTCGCGCGACGGAAGAGCCGATGAGCGACAAACCTCACGTGACCATTTACACCGACGGCGGCGCCGACCCCAACCCCGGGCCGGGCGGTTGGGCCGCGCTCCTGATCGCCGACAGTGGGCACACCAAAGAGCTGAGCGGGGCCGAGCGCACCACCACCAATAACCGCATGGAGCTGACGGCGGCGTTGCAAGCGTTGCGCGCGCTCAAGCGCCCGGCCCGCGTGGACTTTTACACGGACTCGCAATATCTGCGGCGCGGCGTCACCGAATGGATGGACGCTTGGGCGGCGCGTGGCTGGCGTCGCAAAGGCGATAAAGCCGTCGAAAACGTGGATTTGTGGCAGGCTTTGCGTGAGGAAACCCGCCGCCATGCGATCGCTTGGCACTGGGTCAAGGGGCACGCGGGCGACGCTCATAACGAGCGCGTGGATCGGTTGGCGACGGCGGCGCGGCGCAAACTGGTCGGCGCGGGCACGGGGAACTTCGCGCCGCAGTACGAGATCGCGCTGCGCGTTTCTGTGCCGCGCGGGGCGGAAACGGGCGGTTACGCCTTCCGCGTGCGCGATATGGAGGCGGACACCGTCGAAACGCATAGCGGCCAGGTGCACAAGGTCACCAGCAATCGGCTGGGGCTGTTGGCGGCGCAACGGGCGTTGGAACACACGCCGCAAGGGGCGGCGGTGCGCGTCTATTGCCCGGACGACTATTTGCATAAGGGCATGACGCGCTGGTTGAGCGGTTGGCAAAAACGCGGTTGGCGCACACGCGGCGGCGAGCCGGTCAAAAACCGCGATGCGTGGCAGGCGCTGGCGCAATTGGCGGGCGCGCGTCGGGTGCAGTGGGTCTTGGAGCGCAACCATGCGGCGGATTTTGCCGATGGGCTGGATAAGTTGGCAACCGATGCAGCGCGCCGAGCATAGAACTTGCGTGAGGAAGCATTAAGTAAGCTGCGCTTTGCCGTGAGAATGCATGGAGGCTTAAGAGTTTGGGCGCGTAAATCCCTTGCGAAGGGACGGGGGGCGTGTTATATTATTTACGGCTTTTTAATGAGTTCTTATACTTGGGCTGCGTGGGGATTCCCGGACGGGAGCACCGATGATAGACCGAATCCACTGGCTGGGACATGCGAGCTTTCGGGTCGAAGGCCCACCGCTCATTTACATCAATCCCTGGCGAGTGGCGCGTTCGGCCTTTCACGCAGACGTGATCCTCATCTCCAACGACCAGTACGATCACTGTTCCCCCGCCGACGTGGAAAAGTTGCGTGGCCCGCAAACGGTGGTGCTTGCCAGCGAGCGGGCGGCTTTTGCTTTGGGGGAGGGCGTCACCGTGTTACGCCCCTGGCAGAGCTTTAACGTCGGCGCTGCGCGCATTACCGCCGTGCCCGCCTATACTTACTCCGACCACCATCCGATTTCCAAAGGGGAACTCGGATTTGTTATTTCTATCGGCTACGACGACATCTACTACACCGGTTACACCGACCTTGTGCCGGAGCTGGAGCACATCCACGCGGACGTGGTGATCGTGCCGTTGCTGAACGGGCAAGGCGCGCTTTCTGTTGAGCGCGCGGCGGAACTGGCACGGACGGTCGGCGCGCGTTGGGTCGTGCCCAGCCATTGGGGGCTGCAAGGGGGCACGCACTATGACGTGCAAGCGCTGGCCCGCGAGCTTGCCGGTGAGGCAGAGGTGGTTGGCGGGGTCGGCGTGCGGTAAAATGAACGTTAGAAAAGCGTTTTTTGAAACCTTTAGGCTCGCTAAAAAATTTACACCCATCAAAAGCGTTTGGATGCAAATAGATTTTAGCTACTAAATTTTAGCTTTCGCGTGGAGCTTGCCGGCAAGCACACGCACCGCGAAACAAAAAGTCTTTTACTTACTTAGACTTGGCGAACTAGAGGAGCATTTGATCATCTCAACGACCGACGCACGCTTACCAACTACATTTCTCGAATAGACTTTTGTTCCACCTACTTAGGCTTATGTCGTAAGCGGCCCCGTTTTGGGGTCGCTTCGCGTTTAGGGCTGTGCGCGGAGCTTTCCTCGGCTGGCTGAATTTCCGCCCGCCGCTTTGGGCGCGCCGCCTAGCCGCGCGGAGCGCGGCTGACGCGCGGCATTCGCCGCGCGTGGTGCGCCGAATGGCGCACGGGCGGCGCGCCCACTCGACGGCGGACGCTCCCCGGCAGCGGACATTTCCCGACCGCCCACGTTCCCCGTCCCTGCCGCGCGCTCACTGCTCCACGCGCTTGACCACCACCAGCGTAATGTCGTCGAATTGCGGCGCGCCCCCGACGAACGTATCCAGCGCGTCCACCACCGCGCTCACCACAGCGGACGCCGAGCGCTCTCGCGCCGTGAGCAGCGCCCCTTCCAGCCCCGCCATGCCGAACTGTTCGGCGTTCTCGCGTTGCGCCTCGGTCACCCCGTCCGTGTAGGCGGCCAGCAGGTCATGCGCTTGGAGCGTAACTTCGCGCTCCACCAACGCGATCTCCGGAATCACGCCCAGCGCGATCCCGCGCGCCTGCAAACGTTCCACGCGCCCGTCGGCGCGCACGACCAGCGGCGGGTTGTGCCCGGCGCTGCTATAGCGCACCGTGCCGCTGGCCGGATGCCATATCCCGTACCACACCGTGACGAACAGATCCGAGTGGGTATCGCGCAACAGCAACTGATTGACCCGTTGCAGCGTTTCGGCGGGTGAGTGGTGGTTCGAACCCACCGCGCGCAACAGCGTTCGGCTCAGCGCCATATACAGCGCGGCGGGCACGCCCTTGTCCGCCACGTCCGCGATCACAATCGCCCAATGTTCCGCGTCTATGGGGAAGAAATCGTAAAAGTCCCCGCCGACTTGCCGCGCCGCGCGATAGAACGCGCCCACCTCCCAGCCCGCGATCTGCGGGGTGTGGTCCGGCAAGAAGCTGGTTTGGATGTCGCGCGCCACTTCCAACTCGCGCTCCAGCCGTTCGGCGGCGGCGGCTTCTTTTTGCAAACGCGCATTTTCCAGCGCCAGCGCGGTTTGGTGCGCGATCCCGCTGAGGATGCGCGCGCGGCGCTGGTCGAGTGGACGGTTCGGGGTGGGGTGGTCAACCAACATCGCGCCCACCAACTGCCCCCGCGCCACCAACGGCAACCCCAACAGCGTGGGGCTGGCGAAAAGCTCATACAGCGCGGGCGGCAAGGGGCAATCCGCCGCCTCGCCGCAAATGACGGCGTCCCCGCCTTGGGCCAGCCGTTGCAAGAAAAGCCCTTTGTCTACGGGCAAGGTGATCGCGCCGAACCGTTGCGCCTCTTCCGTCGCCAAGCCCCAACACGGCCCGCCGACAAAATGCGCCTGTTCCGGTTGCCACTTGAGGATGCCGCAACGTTCCACACCCACCAAGAGCGGCGTTAGGCGCACGATGGTTTCCAAGCTGGCCTCGGTGTCGAGCTGGGTGTTGACCGCCTCGGCCACCTGCAAAAGCGCGGTGGTGATCCAGGCCTCCTCTTGCTGGGCGGTGACAAGCTGAGCGTTGGTGATGGCGACGGCGGCTTGGTTGGCAAAGGTGCTGATGATGGCGCGCTCTTCCGCCGTGAAGTGTTCCGCGCCCAGCCGCGCCAACAGCAAATAGCCCGTCACCCGTCCGGCCACCTCCAGCGCCACCGCGAGCTGATCCTTGACCGCGTCGTCGGGGTGCGGATGGGCGATCAGCGCGTGGAGCATGGCGAAAAGCTGCGCTTCGTCGGCTTGGTCGGCGGGGAGGGTTTGCTGCCACACCTCCGGCGCGCCGCTGACTGCCGCGCCGTGCACGGTCGCCACGCGAAAAACGTTCGCTTCCTCGTCGCGCAACAAGATCGCGCCGCAATCATACGGCACGACGCGCTCCAAGCCGGTCATTATACCGCCGAGCGTGCTTCCCAGGTCCAGCGAGGCGGCCAACGCGGTGCTGAGCGCGCGCAACGTTTCGGCCAGCTCACGTCGCCGCGCCTCGTTGGCAAAAAGCGTCGCGTTGCGCAAAGCCACCGCCACCGTGTCCGCCAGCGCTTGGATCAAGGCCACGTCGTCCGCGCTGAAGGCTTGCGGCGTGGTGCTGTGGATATCGAAAACGCCCAGGATATGCGCGCCAATGCGAATCGGCACGGCCATTTCGCTGCGTGTGTCGTCCACGCCGCCGACCGCGCCCCATTCGTCCGCCGACACATGGGGCAACACTTCCGGCTGCCCGCTGCGCGCCACCCGCGCGATGATGTTGTCGCTTTCCAGCGGAAAGCTCAGCTCTTCCAGCGCCCATCGCCCGCTGTGTACGCCGCTTCCGCTGCGGAAAACGACGTGCTCGCCCAGCCGCAAAAAAAGATGCACGCGGTCATAGCCGAGCGTGTCGGCCACCAAGTCCGCGACTTCTTCCAGCAGCGCGTCAATGTCCAAAATCGAGACCACCGCGCGCGCTACCTCTACCAGCGCGTTGACCCGCTCGCGTTGGCGGCGCTCGGCGTGATAGGTTTGCGCCTCCTGGATCGCCAGTGCCACTTGGCCGGCCAGCGTTTCCAGCAAAAAAGCGTCGTCCCCGCTGAAGGCGTCCGCGCGGTTGCTTTGCACGTCCAAAACGCCGAGCACGCGCTCTTGCACCAGCAGCGGCACGACGATCTCGGAGCGGGTCGCGTCGAGCGTGGTCAGCGGCAAGTAGCGCTCGTCCGCCGCCACGTCCGTCACGATCACCGTTTCGCGCTCACGGATCGCCCAGCCGACCAGGCCTTGCTGTGGCGTCAGGCTCAGCGAGTCGCTTTGGAAGGCCTCATGGCTGCTGGCTTTGAGCTGGATCGTTTGCGTTTTTTCGTCCAGGATGAAGATGTTGACCGCGTAGTAGCCAAAAGCGTTGTGGATCAGGGTAACGATCTGGTGAAAGAGCGCGGGCAACGGCTGAATGGCGGTCACCTGGCGCGTCACGTCGTTGATCAAACGCAACTGGCGGGCGCGCTCTTGGGCGGCTTCCAGCATCTGGGCGTTGCGGATGGCGGGGCTGGCTTGGTTGGCGAGCAGGGTCAACAGCCGCAAGTCCCGCTCGTTGAAGGCGTTCGGCTCGTCGCTTTGCACCGCGATCACGCCCAGCGTGGCCCCGCCGCTGAGCAGCGGAGCGAAAATGGCGGAGCGGGCGGGGTGGGCGTTGCTGGTGGCGCTGGGGCGGGCGGGCAATTCGTCCCATTCGCGGCGGAAGTCTCGCACCAAAAGCCCCTTGCCGCTGCGCCGCACCCAGCCGACGATGCCCTCGTTGGCCTGGCCGCTGAAGCGTTGCGGGGGCAAGCGCTCGGCGTTGCGCAACCACACCTGGATCACGTAGTCGTTGTGGTCAAAAAGCCCCAGTTGGAAGTTGCGCGTATCCACGATGCGCGTGGCTTGCTGATAGATCACCTCGCAGAGCGCGTCCACCTTGAGCTGCACGCTGAGAATAGCCTTGCCCACGCCGGCCAGCACGTCCAGCTCGGCGCGGCGGATGTTGGCTTGGGCCAGCGCGTAGCCGCGTTTGCGCCCGCGCCAATAGCCAGCCAGCAAGCCCGCCGCCGCCCCGCCGACAGCCAGCGCCGCGCCCACCAGCATCACCGCGATCAGTGTGCTTGTCATGGCGACCTACCTTGCAATGAAAGGGCTACTTACGGCTTGGACGGTCGGGCGGCCAGGGCGCTTTCCAAGTCCGGGTAGAGCTGGAAAAGCATATCAAAGCCGACCATCTCCATAATCTCGACGATGCGCGGCTGCAGCCCGCACAAGATCACGTCGCCTTGAGCTTCGCGCGCGCGCCGCCAAGCGGCCACCAGCACTTTTAGCCCGCTGCTGGCGATGTAGTCCACGTCGCTCATATCCACAACCAACCAAGTGCGGCCCGCGCTGAGCTGGGCGTTGAGCGTGTGTTCGAGTGTGGGCGCGCTTTGGCTATCCAGCCTGCCGCGCGGCGTGATGATCGCGCTGTGGGCGTCTAGAGCGCGGGTCGGGAAGCCGACTTGGGGCGTTTGCTCCTCGCCCGAGGAGCGGTGTTTTTTGACCAGGGTCAGCACGTTTTTATCCCCTTCGCGGCGATATTCCACTGCGTCCATCAGGCGACGGATGAAGTAGATGCCCCAGCCCCCGGGTTGGCGGCTGTCCAGCGGTTGGGCAGGGTCTGGAGCGGCGTGGGCCAATGGGTTGAAGGCGGGGCTGTCGTCGGTGATGGTGATGCGGAAGACGTCCGCTTCCAGGCTGCAAACGATCTCGATCTGGTGAGCGTCTTCTTGGAAGCGGTAGCCGTGCTCGATGATGTTGGTCAACGCTTCGTCTACGGCCATTTGGCAATGGTAGACGGCGCGCTCGTCCAGGCCGGCACGTTGAGCCGCCTCGGCGACGGCTTCGGCGGCGTGGCGCACGTTCTCCAACCGCGCAGCGATCACCAGGCGGCTT
>JALSSH010000371.1 GCA_026984385.1 Ardenticatenia bacterium
GGGCATGGGCATTCCTCGCTTAACGTTAGGGCGGGGTGGGCGGGCGTGGAGGGCATGGCCCTAAAAGCTGCCCACTGCCTCGACCTGGGTCGGGTAAATTTCAAAGATCGCGTCCAGTCCGGCCAGCTCTAGCACCTCTTGCACACGCTCGGAGGGCGCGGCCAGGCGCAAATCTCCCCCTTCGCGGCGAAGCTGTTTGAGCACGCGCACCATTTCGCGCAGTCCGGCGCTGCTCATATACTCCACGCCGCCCAAGTCCAGGACGACATTCCGCTTGCCGTCCTGAACCGCTTCGTCCAGCGCCGCGCCGAACTCGTTGGCGTTGACGCTATCCACCCGACCGGCGATCTCGAAGAGCCGTACTCGTTTCATTTCCGAGACGTTGATTTGCAAAGTCATTTTTTTTGCTCCTTGTCGTGCCGTGTCCCATGTGCGGGATTATACCATCAAACCGGGCGCGGGGCAGGGCACGCGGCGGCAGGCCGAGCGCTTGCTCTGCTCACGCGCAAACCGAACGACTGTGCTATACTAACGCTTGATCCCGGGCTGCTTTCAGGGGAAAGGAGTTGCAGGCACGCGCTCGACTTGTTGCGGGGAGCTGTGCCGTTGTTGCTATGACTTCCGCGCCTGAATTTCTCAACCTTTTTGTCGAACCCACCGGCGAGCTGTTGTACTTCTTGGCCGTTATCGCGTTGACCCAAGCCGCGCTTTTTATGGCCTTGGGGCAGCGTTTGCGCGGCAAAGATGAGGTCGCTGCCGGTCGCTATGTGGTGCTGATGAGCGCCACGTTGCTCGCCTGGCTGGCGATGGGGGTGGGCGGGCTGGTCGCGCTGATCACCGACACCCCCGCCGACGCGATCTTGCCGCCGCTGGAGCGCGCGGTCAATTTCTTGGTGGTGGTCTTCACCAGCGCGGCGCTCCTGGCCGCCGACAGCGCCCACAACGAGCGCCGCACTTGGCGCACAGTCGGCTTGTTGGTGCTGGGCACGCTGGCCGCTTACGCTTACACGGCGCGCGCTTGGCAGACGCTGGCCGCCGATCACGACTTCAACACCCATACGCTCGGCTACGCTTGGACGTTTGCCAGCGGCCTGGCGCTGGTCGGCGCGCTGATCTTGCTCGCCACGCGCTATCGCCAAACCGCCGACATCCCGCTTAAGCTGATCTTCCTCGGCGTCCTGCTCGGCGGCTATAGCTATGTGTTGATGCAGATGAGCGCGGATGAGCTGAGCGGGGACACTTCCGGCGCGTTGCGGCTGGCTTTTTTGGCCGCGATGCCGATGTTGCCGATTGTGGTCTATCGGCTGGTGTTGGAGCGGCTCAACGCGGCGATTGACGAAGTGGCGGACTACGCCGAGGCGATCTCGCGCCCCCAACCCGCCGTGCGCACCTTCGAGAGCCTGACCCCGCCCGTGCCGTCTTCTGCCGCGTCCCCACAGCCTGCCCCTCCGCAACGCAGCTACGTTTCGCGCACTGAATCGATGACCTTGCTCCGCGCCATCGGCATCATGTTGGAGCAGGAAGACCCGGAGCTGATCCCGCGCCAGATCGTCAAGGCGATTGCCGAAATCCTCAAGGCGGACATCGTGGCGCTGGTGGTG
>JALSSH010000372.1 GCA_026984385.1 Ardenticatenia bacterium
ACCAGTACAAAAATAGGTTTTGTGGGTTGCCGAAAGGGGAGAGCGCCGAACCGGCGTTCGCGGCCAGCGTTTCCAACACCACCAGCCAGGTTTTGCGCGGCACATGCAAAAGCACGGTCAGCGGCACAATAGCCAACAGCGCCACGTCGTTTGTCACCAACATCGAGAAGAAAAACGTCGCCAAAACCAATTTGGGCGCAAGAAAACGCCCTTGTTCCAGGTGGGCCGCGACATACGTCAGCACACCGTGTTCGCGCAAACCGGTGGTGATGACAAAAAGCACCAGCAGAATATAGAGCACTTGGAAGTCCGAGACGGAATACGACGGAATGCGCCGCAGATAGAGCGATGTTGCCAGCAAGCCGAACGCCGAAAGCGTCAACAGCCACTCGATTTTGGCCCAACCCAGCCAACGCGCTTTGCTCATCGGCGTTTCTCTTTCTGCTTACACGGCCAGCGCTCTAGGGCCGTCGCGTTGTCCTCAGCGCGCCCCGTGCAGGAAACGATGAGGACAACACGACTTGGCCCTACGCGGCGTTCTGTGCGCAAAAAGAGGATACCGCTTACTGCTGTTCTTTCAACAAATCGCGGATTTCGGCCAGCAGTTTTTCCTCGGCGGAAGGCTCGGGCGGGGCGGGCGGTGCGGCTTCTTCTTCTTCGCGTTGAAGCGAGTTCAGCGCCTTGATCATCAGAAAGATCGCTGCTGCAATGATCACAAAATCCACCACCGTTTGGATGAAGTTGCCGTACCGCAACAGCACCGCATCCGAGTTTGCCGTCGCTTCCTTCAGCGTGAGCGAGAGCGTGGTAAAGTCCACGCCGCCCAAAATCAGCCCGATCACCGGCATCAGGATATCGCCGACCAACGACGAAACGATTTTGCCGAAGGCCGCGCCGATGATGATACCGACGGCCATATCCACGACGTTCCCCCGCAGGGCGAACTCCTTAAACTCCTTGAGCAAAGCGGACATTTGACTACCTCCATCTGACCAGAGATGACGAAAATATGGTGTCGTTCGCGGCTTTGTGCTTAACATAGCGGGTGCATTACGCACCCATTGCCCGACAGAAACGCCACTCGACCCAGTATAGCCTAACTCGTAAAATCGTGCGCAAGCGCCTATGCGGGGCAGTGCTTCGCCTACGAGTCCAAACGCAAAAGGTACAAGCCGTAGTCTTGCGGGTCTAGGAAAGCGATCTGTTGTCCGTCCGGTGAAACGCTCCACTGGCCGTTTGCCACGCGGATCGGCAAGGTGGCGGGGTCGGTGAGCCAGCGCACACGCCCGCTCAGCGCGTCGGCCACGCCGAGCGCATGGGCGTTTTGCGTGGGGTCGTAGCTGAGCACATAGAGCGAGCGCCGATCGCGCCAGCGGTACGCGCCGAAAGCGTCCAGCCGCTGGGGGAGGCTGCCGATCTGGGTGTGTTGGGTATAAACCCCGTTGGCGGCGGGGTCGTCTTGGAAGGCGAGGAAGAACGCGATCCACGCTCCGCCCGGGGCCACGCGCAAATCGTGCAAAAAGTCGTAAGCCCCCAACAGTTGCGGCTCGGCGTCGGGCTGCGTCACGTCCAGCGTATACAGCTCGCGGGTGGGAGTGTAGGTGATACGCCGCACGATCAAGATGCGATGTGCGTCCAGCCATTGCGCGCTGAGGTCTCTTCCGCTGTAAACGCGCCGCATCTCCGAGCCGTCCAGCTTGCTGACCCAAAAGGCCACGCCCGGCGTGGACGTGCCCGGCACGATCTCGCCGTAGACCACGCGCCAGAGCAAGCGCGCGCCGTCCGGCGAGATGGCGGGGTAGACGCCCTGGGTGTCCACGTCCCAGCTCGCGCCGTCCGCCAAGCGTGTGATGCGCATTCGCCCGTCCGACAGCCGCTCCACCGTGAGCGCGCCGTCCGGCGAGGTGAAAAGCGGCGGTGTGTGGCGCACAAATTGGCGTGCTCCGCCTTCCAATGGCTGGCGGAAGACCGCGCTCGGCTGGCTGTGCGGTGCGTCCACCACGTAGACCGCCCCGCTATCGGCAGGCGACCACCACGTCCCGACGCTCCACGCTCCGCGCGTGATCGGCTGCAGCGTGACGCGCACATTGGAGGGCAACGTCGGCAAGGTGCGGTCGGGTGGTGGATTGGGCGGCGGTTGCAGCTCAACGGGCGGCGGCCAGGGGTGCGCGTACAGGTTGAGCGGCAGGCCGCCAAAGCGCACTTTGGGCTGGTTTTCCAGGCGCATCC
>JALSSH010000373.1 GCA_026984385.1 Ardenticatenia bacterium
TGCTGCTGAAAGCCGCCGAGCACGTCTACGCCCTGGGCGCGGAAGCCTCGCTGAGCGTGGCGCGGCTCGGACTGGCGCGCGTCTATCGCCACTTGGGGCGGCTGGCCGAGGCGTTGGAGGTGCTCGACGACGCCCCCGAGGCACACGCCGAGCGCGCGCTTATTTTGCGCGCCCAGGGGCACTACACCGCCGCCGTCGAAGAGCTGGCCCTCGCCGAGGGCAGCACCCCCTACGACCGCGCGGAAATTTTGCTCCTGGCCGGGCGTTATGAGGACGTGTTGGACGCGCTGGAAGGACAAACGGACGCCGCCTCGCTCCAACTGCGCGCCCAGGCCTATCACCTTTTGGGCCGCGCCGAAGACGCGATCCGTTGCACACGGCGCGCGCTGGAGCTGTTGGACGAAGGCGCAGAAACACCCCAAGATCGGCGGGCGCGGGTGCACGCGCTGCGCGGGCTGGGCGCGGCGCTGGCTTACGCCGCGCTGAACGGCCAGGGCGATTTCGCCGCCGCCCAAAAAGCGCTCCAAGCCGCCCTGACGCTCTGCCGCCAAGCCGCCACACCAGACCCCGCCCAAGTGGGCGGCGTGTTGCGCTTGCTGGCAGCGGTGCATCTGGCGGCGGGCGATCCGCAGACGGCAGCACAGCTTGCGCAAGACGCGCTGGCCCAACTGCGCTTGGCCGAGTCGCCCGCCGAAACCGCCGACGCCTACCGCACTTTGGGGCGCGCGCTTTGGCGCTTGCGTGACTACGCGGGCGCGCTGGAAGCCTTCCAAGGCGAAGTGGAGCACGCCCAAAGCGTCCCCGAACGCGATGAGATGCGCATCGGCGTAGCTTTGCACCACCTGGCGGACGCTTATCGCATGACCGAACAGCCAGACCGCGCCATCGCCAACTATCGGCTGGCACTGACCCACAAAGACCCCGCCGCCGACCCCTTCAGCTATCTGATCACGCAGTTGGCGCTGCACGAAACGCTTTTGGAAGTCGGGCGCGTGGTGCACGCGCTGGACCTTTCCCAAGAGATCGTGGATCACCTGGCGCGCCAGCCGGAGCCGGACTTGGCTCAATACGGCTATGCGCAAGCCGTGCGCGCGCGCACCCAAAAGCTCGCCCAACGCCCGATCCGCGCGCGCCAGTCGTTGAGCGAATGGGCGCGCACGCTCACCGCACGCCGCGACGAGGCCGTCGCCGACCCGCGCCCCGCTTTGCGCACGCTGGCGTTGGGCCTGGCGGTGCGCTCGCTGTTGGCGGAAGGGCGCCCCGCGTTGGCCCAAGCGCTGGCCGAGGCCAACGTCGCCGAAGCCGCCGAACATTTCCCGAACACGCCCGCGCACTGGGCCGCCATGCGAGACCTCGGCGAGGCTTACTTGGCGCTAGACCGCCCCGCCGACGCGCTGGAAGCGCTCGAACCGCTGCTGGCCGCCGCCTTGCGCGAGCGCTCCGAGCACGCGGCCAGCGTTGCCCACGCCTACACCCTGGCCGCCCGCGCCTATCGCAAGCTGGGCGACGCGGAAAACGCGCTGGCGCATCTGCGCATCGCCGCCGAACACGAACCCGTCCCGCATCTGCAAGGGGTGTTGCACGAGGAGATCGCCGCCGTGTTGCTCGACGAAGGGCAGCCAACCGAGGCCGTCGAGGCCTTGCGCGCCGCCCTGCCACTGTTAGACCGCGAGCAACACCCGGAGGCGTTGGCGCGCGCGCTGACCACGCTCGCGCACACGCTCGGCGGGCTGAACCGCTACGCGGAGGCCATCGGCGTTTACGAAGAGGCGTTGGCCGCGCTGCGCGACGTGAGCGGCACACCGCCCACCCACACCGCCGAAGTCTTGCGCAGCCTGGGCCAAACGCACGAGGCCCAAGGCCAACTGCCGGAGGCGGCGCGCGCCTATCGGCGGGCGCTCAACGTCTTGGAGCGCGCCCCCGAAGCCCCGCCCGACCAAGTGCGCGATCTGCTGCACACGCTCGCGCGCGTCACCGCGCAGATGGGCGACCACAGCGCCATTGCGCTCTACGAGCAGGTGCGCGAACTCACCCGCGAGTGGGGCGACGCCCGCGAGCTGGGGATCGTATTGCGTGAGCTGGGCGACGTGCACCGTCAAGCCGAACATTACACGCTGGCCGTGCAAAACTATCAGGCCGCGCTAGAAAGTTTGCCCGTGCCGCCCTTTGTGCGCGAGCGCATCGAGACGCTGCGCAGCTTGGGACGCGCCTACGCCCAGATG
>JALSSH010000374.1 GCA_026984385.1 Ardenticatenia bacterium
GCGCCAATTTTTCCGCAGGCGGGCGACCGTGTGCGCGGAACGTTGCGGCTGATGTGGCTTTCGGTGGGGCCGCTGGCGGCGGACGAGGCTTATTTGGTGGCCGTGCGGGACGAGAACAGCGGCGCAGTTTTCGCAGCAACCACGCGCCAGTTGTCGTTGGACGTGCCGCCGGACTTTCTGACCGCAGGAGAAACGCCACGCGCGTTGGTGTGGCAAGTGCGCGTGGTGCGTTTGGGGGCGGATGGGCTGCTCTATCCGCTGGGCGGCGTGGTGCCGGAACAGTCCTTCACTTGGGAAGGCTGGAGCGAGTGATGTTGGCGGGGGCGTTGCCCCCGTGCCCCCAGCAGGAGCGAGCGCTCGTCGGCCCGAGTGGATGTGTGCGGTGATCGTGCGTTGGCGCGCCGCCCGCGTGCGCTGAAAGCGCACCGAAGCGACGATGTCGCTTCGAGGGCCTGGCACAGCCAGGCCCTGCGGGCGGCGCGCTCTGGGCGGCGGGCGTTCCCCTGCTTCTGCCGCGCGCAGCGCGGCGGGGTCAAGGGGCGCGGTGCGCCCCTTGCGGGGGTGTTGGGGGCAGCGCCCCCAACTGGAGCGCGGATTACGGCGCGGGCGTGAGCGTGGCCTCGACGGTGGCGGTTTGCAGCGCGGGGTCTAGCTCGCTGGTCAAACTGACGTTGAGCGTCTGGCCGCGTTTGAGTTGCACCGTGACGTGTTTGGCGTCGCATTGCAAATAGCCGGGCTGGCGTGGGTATTCGACGGTGTAGCGATAAGACACATTGGGAGCCAGCGCGATCTCGGCTTCTTGGCCTTGGGGCACGGTAAGCGTACTTTCCTCGCCGGTGTTGCTGTTGACAAAGGTAATGGTGGCGTCTCCGCACTGCGTTTCGTTAGAAAAGCGTAGGGCGGTTTTTTGTGCGCAGGCGGCCAGCAGCAAGCCGAGCAGTGCAAACAGGATCAAAAGCGGAACGGAGTGCCGTTTCATGGTGGTATGCTCCAGTGCGGATTAGGTGCTTGTGCGGCGGGATTATAAAGACGTGCGGGGCACTTGGCAAGGCTTGGGGGGAGCGCCACAATTGCGGCGCTCCCAAAACGTCGCCCGCCGTGCGCTGCTAAGCGCTCAGCGGAACGCGGCGCAGCAGTTGCGCGTTGAGTGCCACGATCACGGTGCTCAGCGACATGAAGATCGCGCCCACTGCGGGGGAAAGCACGATGCCGATAGGGGCAAGCACGCCTGCGGCCAGCGGCAGCGCCACCACATTGTAACCGGTGGCCCAAATCAGATTTTGGATCATCTTGCGATAGGTGGCGCGGCTGAGCGCAAAGATGCGCACCACGTCCAGCGGATTGCTGCGCACCAGGATGATGCCGGCGGACTCAATGGCAACGTCCGTACCGCTACCGATGGCGATGCCCACGTCGGCGCGCGTGAGCGCCGGGGCGTCGTTGACGCCGTCGCCCACCATCGCCACGCGCTTGCCTTGTTTTTGCAGCGCGGCGACTTGGCGGTCTTTGTGCTCAGGCAGCACCTCGGCGAAGTAGGCGTCTATGCCCAGCTCTTCGGCCACTGCGCGCGCCACAGCGTCGCTGTCGCCGGTCAGCATGGCAACGTCAATGCCCATCTTGTGCAGCTTGCGCACCGCTTCGTAGCTTTCCGGACGGATCACGTCCGCCAGGGCGAAAGCGGCCACCGGTTGCGTTTCGTCTATCAGATAGACAACGGTTTGCCCTTTGGTTTCGGCCTGGTCGCGGAAGATGCGCAGCGCTTCGGGCAACTCCGCTTGCAGCATCTCCAGCAAGCGCGGCCCGCCGACATATGCCGTGCGATCTTGGTGGCGCGCGCGGATACCGCGCCCTTTGATCGCTTCAAAGTCGCTGACGGGCGGCGGCGTTAGCCCGCGTGTTTCGGCGGCGTGACGCATCCCGCGCGCGATCAGGTGTTCGGAGTCGCCCTCGACGGCCAGCGCCAAAGCCAGCGCGTCTTCTTCGCTCCACCCCTCGGCGGTGGCGATGCCCACCACGCCGAACTCGCCTTCGGTGAGTGTGCCGGTTTTGTCAAAGATGACCGTGTCCACTTCGCGCGCGCGCTCCAGCGCCAGACGGTCGCGGACCAAGACGCCGTTTTGCGCGCCCATCGAGGTGCTGATCGCCACGACCAGCGGGACGGCCAGCCCCAGCGCGTGCGGGCAGGCGATCACCAGCACGGTGACGACGCGCTCCAGCACG
>JALSSH010000375.1 GCA_026984385.1 Ardenticatenia bacterium
AAAGAGCGCTCGCGCCCCTTGCGGGGTGTGGAACAGCGCCCCACCATAACCGAGCAAAACATGGCGCGGGGGCGCGCAATGCGCTAAGCTGGGCGTAGAGAGACTATCCACACACCGCACACGGAGCACGCTATGAGCACGCCCACCCCTTCCGACGAACGCCTGGACGAGCTGCTGCGCATGTTCAACGAGCGGGCGACACTTGCGCACACCTTCGGGCTGCGGCTGCGCTTTGACGAGCGTCACCGTCCCATCGTGGAGCTGCCCTACAACCCCGCGTTGAACCACAGCATGGGCGGCGTGCACGGCGGCGTCTATATGACACTGTTAGATATCGCCGCGTGGTTCGCCGCCGCCACTGCGCATGAGGTGGGCGTCTGGGTGGCAACTTCCGAGCTGACAACACATCTGCTCAAGCCGGTTTTTCGCCAAGATTTGCGCGCCGTCGGCCAACTTATCCAGAGTGGGCGGCGGCTGGATATTGCCGAAGCGCACCTTTACGACGCAGAGGGGCGCTTGGTGGGGCACGGCGTGGGCACGTTTGCCGTGCTGCCACACCTGCGCGCCGACACGTCGATTTTTTAGGAGGCCGAACTATGCAAGCCGTTTTGCTCTACGAACACGGGCCGGCAGAAAACTTACAGTTTGTCACCGACCACCCCGTCCCCGAACCGAAAGCGGGCGAGGTGCGCGTGCGTGTGGTGGCCGCCGCGCTTAACTATTTGGATGTGTGGGTGCGCAACGGCTGGCCCGGGATCAAGCTCCACTATCCGCACATCCTCGGTGCGGACGCCTCCGGCGTGATCGACGCGCTGGGCGCAGCCGTCAGCGGCTGGCAGATCGGCGACCGCGTGGCGATTGACCCGACCATCGAGTGGGGCGGGCGCATGGTGCGCGAGCTGCCGGATAAAAAGCTGCCGCGCTTTGCCTTGCTCGGCGAGCACGTCAGCGGAACATACGCCGAGTATATCTGCGTGCCCGCGCGGAACTTGCTTCGCTTGCCGGAGCACATCACCCACGCGGAAGCCGCCGCCGCGTCTTTGGTTTTTGTCACGGCCTGGCACAGCTTGATCACGCGCGGGCAATTGCGCGTCGGCGAAAGCGTGCTGATCGTGGGCGCGGGCGGCGGCGTGAACACCGCCAGCATCCAGATCGCCAAACTGGCCGGGTGCACGGTCTATGTGGTGGGCAGCACAGAAGAAAAACGCGCGCGCGCCAAAGAGCTGGGCGCCGACGTGGTCATCCCCCGCGACGCGGATGGCGGCTGGGCGCGCGTGGTGTATCAGCTCACGGCCAAGCGCGGCGTTGACGTGGTGGTGGACAACGTCGGCGCGGCCAGCTTCGCCCAGAGCTTGCGCGCGGCGGCGCGCGGTGGGCGCATCTTGACCGTCGGCAACACCAGCGGCCCCATCTTCGAGATCGACAACCGCTACATTTTCGGCAAGCACTTGACGATCATCGGCAGCACGATGGGGCCGCACGAGGACTACGTGGCGGTGATGCGGCTGCTTTTCAAAGGCAAGTTACACGCGGTGATCGGCGCGCGCTACCCGTTGGAGCAAGTGCAAGAAGCCCATCGCGCGCTGGAAGAAGGCCGCCACTTCGGTAAAATCGTGCTGGAGATCGCCGGGGAATAGCTCAGGGGGGCTTATGGCTTCACGACGCGCCGACCCGATCCGCCTGATCGCGTTGCGCTTGCGGCAAGACGAGCTGCGCACGCTCACACAGCGGCCCGGGGTCAACGAGGCGTTGCGCGTCACGGTGCAATATCACGACGCACGCCATCCCAACCAGGTCGCCACGCTAACACGCGGGCACGGCGGAGCGGCGCGCTTGCACGTGGTCTATGACAAACCGGGCAAGCATGTTTTTTTCGACTACGCCGTGTCTGCCGAGCGTTATATCGCGTTGTTAAAAGCGTTGCGGCGGGTAAACTTTGATCGGATGGACGATCAGCCGGACGTGCCGTTTTTCGGCGTGGATTTGTGGTTGGTGGAGCGGGCCTCGGCCAGTTTTTACCACGACGTGGTGCTCTCGCCGGAAGAGGCGCGCGGCTTTTACCGCGAGTTGATCTTGGCGCTGCGCGAACATTTGCCCGAGGCCTTGCGCGCTATTGTGCCGTGATGATGTGATTTAGGAGCGAGTGTTTCCCTAGTCGCTTTCAAAGAGCCGTCCGGCGTCTTCCTCAGCGCCGCGCAGAATACGGATTATTTG
>JALSSH010000376.1 GCA_026984385.1 Ardenticatenia bacterium
AATGGCCCCAGCAAAAAAAGCAACGCCAGCGCCAGGGTCAGATAACTAAACGGTCCACGTTTTTTCATAAGGTTTTAGGCCGGAATAAACGCAACAGACGGTTGATAACCAGCGTGGTAAGCACCATCACAACGGCGATCACCGTTGCCGCGTCCCAATTGAGCAACACCATCGCGCGTTGATAGAGCAGCGTGGAAAGCATCAAAACGCGCGTGCCGCCCAAGATCGAGGGCGTGACGTAGGCGGTGATACAGCCGGTGAAGACCAGCGTCCCGCCCATGATCAGCCCGTCGGCAGAAAGCGGCACGATCACCTCAACGAAGGTGCGCAAACGGTTTGCGCCCAGGCTTTGGGCGGCACGCTCCAAGTTGTAGTCCACGTTTTCCAGCGCGCTCATCAGCGAAAGGATCATCAGCGGGAAAAACAGATGCAGCAAGCCCAAGATGATCGCCGTCTCGGTGTACATCAGGCGCAAGGGGCGCTCGCTCAACCCCAACCACTCCACCGCGTTGTTGACCAGGCCGTGCCGCCCCAAGATCACCAGCCAGCTAAAAGTGCGGGCGACGGGGTTGGTCATCAGCGGCAAGATGATCAGCGACATCATCACGGCGCGGCGGCGGGGCGTCATGCGGGCGATGATATACGCCACCGGATAGCCCGCCACCGCCGCGATCACGGTCACGATGGCGGCCAGGCGCAAGGTGCGCCAATACACTTTTTGCGAGATCGGGTCGCGGGCAAAGTCGGTGTAATTTTGCAGCGTCAACGTGCCCGCCTGGTTGGTGAACGTGCCCGCCACCACGTAGATCAGCGGCACGATGAACAGCAGCACCAAAAAGATGAACGCAGGGCTGATGAGCAGCACCACCGCGCGGGATTGGCGAAATTGGTTCATGGGGGACCCTGTCTGCAAGCGCCCCGAGCAAAGCGCTTCGGGGTGGGGCGGTGTGTTCGCCCCACCCGTCGGCGGGATGCGCTCGGGGCGCTTGGCATGTAGCCGAACGCTACTGCGCGATGATCTCGTTCCAGCGCTCGATCCACTCTTCTTTGTGCTTAGCGGTCTCGGCGTAGTCCGGGAAGATCAGCGAATCAACCACATCTTCGCCGTAAGTAAGCTGGGCGGCGATGTCTTCGGGGATCTCGGTCACGGTGGCGTTGGTCGGAGAGTCCACCAAGTCCAGCGCTTCGGCCAACTGCACATCGTGGGAGATCAGGAAGTCAATGTAGGCGTGCGCCAAGTCTTCGTTTTCCGTGCCCTTGACGATGCTGGTCACGCTCAAGAAGCCGGCCAAGCCTTCTTCCGGCACGACAGCCTCAAGCGGCAGCTCCGTACCGAGCAGGCCGCCCCAAGCGTAGCTGGCGTATGCGCCGACCCAGACTTCCTCTTGTTGCACCAGGGAGATCATCTCCGAGGAGCGGCGATAGGTGGTGGCGAGCTGCGGCACAAGCTCCGGCAATTTTTCCCAAGCCGGTTCGAGGTTGTCCGCGTCGCCGCCCCAGGCCAAAGCCATCATCAGCAACATAGCCGCGCCTTGCGTCGTGCCCATTTCCGGCACGGTCACATACCCGGCCACGTCTTCACGCCACAGGTCGCGCCAGGACGTGATCGGCTCTTCGACCTCGTCGGTGCGATAGAAAAGGCCCAGGCTGCTGATCGAATAGCCCACGCCGTAGTGATCGCCGAGCGGGTCTTGCGCCCAGTCGTAAAGCTCTTCTAGGTTGCTCAGTTGCTCCGGATCGTAAGGCTGAAGCACGCCCTCTTGCATCGCTTGATAAGCGTAGTCACCGGCCAGGTTGATCACGTCCACGCCCGGGTTGTCGCCGCGTTCCAACAGCTTGCCGAGGCGCTCGGAGTTGTTGCCGGTTTCGTAGACGATGTCCACGTTATACATTTCTTCAAACGGCTGGGTGATGTTCTTGTCGATCAGCTCCTGGTTATAGCCCCAGGTAGAAACGACCAACGTCCGCTTTTCGGCGGCGTTTGCCTGGCCGCTGAAGCCAACGGCGGCCACGAGCAGTGTGACGACCAATGTGAGGACAACGAGCTTTTTCATCTCAAATTCTCCTTAAGAAAAAACGACTCAATGCACGGCAGACTGACGGACAAGACGGGAATTTTTCTGGTCACGGGCCTCCTTTGAGTGATGCTCCACTAGCGATGATCGTTGTTGTAGGGTGCGGTGGACTCTCGAACGACAAGTTCTAATTCCACCATACGCCGCTCCGGAGGGCGCGCGGGGTCTCGGATGCGCGCAAGCAACATCCGCGCCGCCTGGCGCCCCATCTCGTGCTTGGGGAGGCGAATGGTGGAAAGCGTCGGCGTGGTATAGGCAGCCAGGTAAATATCGTCAAAGCCGATCACGGAAAGACGCGCGGGCACGTCCAAGCCCAGCTCGTGCGCGGCGCGCAGCGCGCCCATCGCCATCAGGTCGTTGCAGGCGAAGATCGCCGAAGGTGGCTCGGGCGAACCGAGCAGCTCCAGCGCGTGGCGATAGCCGCTGGCCGGTTGGAAGTCTCCCTCGCGGATCAGCGTGGCTTGTGGCGCGATGCCCGCTTGTTCTAGCGCGTGTCGATAGCCAAGCTCGCGTTTGCGGCGCAAAGATTGGCGCGAAGGGCCGGTGATGCACGCGATGCGCCGATGCCCCAGCTCTAACAAGTGTTGAGTAGCCAAGCGCCCACCCTCGAAGTTGTCAAACAGGATCGCATCCGCAGGGAAGCGCCCCGCGTCCATGTCGATCACCAACACCGCTGTTCCCGCTTCGACAAGCGAAGCCACGTCCTCGAAGTCATCACTGCCGGTGGTAAAAATGACGCCGTCCACCCGTTTGGCGCTCAGGTGCTTGGTGTGCACCAACACGCGCCCCAAATCGTTGTCGGAGTCGCACAAAATCAGGCTATAGCCGTGTTCCAAGCTGACTTCTTCGATCCCTTGCGCGATCTCGGCGAAAAAGGGGTTGCGCCCGTCCGGCACGATCAAGCCCAGCGTGTTGGAGTGCTTGTTGCGCAAGGCGCGCGCGATGGCGTTGGGCTGATAGCCCAGCGCCTCCATCGAGTGCAAGACCCGACGGCGTAGCTCTTGGCTGACGGGGCGCGTTTCGTTGATGACGTGGGAGACGGTGGCAATCGAAACGCCGGCGTGACGGGCGACATCGCGCATGGTGGGCATGGAATGTTCCCCTTGTTAAACGTTTACGTAAACGTTTACGCTCATTGTATCACACTTTTGGCCGCGCTCCTACAAAAACGCAAAAAACGCACTTACCTACTTTGCACAAACGGCTTAGCCGGGCACAGCTCCCCGTCCCCGAATGAACGTTTTTGGCTTCCTGCGCAAAGCCCTTTAAGATTAAAGCAAACATCGGTTGAGCGGAGGGAGCAAACCCCGATGAGCGAAAGCAAAATCCGCGTGCTGATCGCCAAGCCCGGCTTGGACGGGCACGACCGAGGCGCTAAGGTGATCGCCCGCGCGCTGCGTGACGCCGGTATGGAGGTCATCTACACCGGTTTACGCCAAACGCCGGAGATGATCGCCGAGGCCGCCTTGCAAGAGGACGTGGACGTGGTCGGCCTCTCGATCCTCAGCGGGGCGCACATGGCGCTTGTGCCGCGCGTCAAGCAGCTTTTGGAGGCGGAAGGGCTGGGCGACGTGCTGTTGCTAGTCGGTGGCATCATTCCGGACGAGGACGTGCCCAAGTTGCGCGAGCTGGGCGTGAGCGCGGTTTTCGGCCCGGGCACCAATACCCAAGAGATCGTCGAACATATTCGCGCCGCTTTGCAAAGGGAAACGAGCTGACGATGCCCCGCACACCAACCGCCGAAGCGCTGGCCGAAGCCGTGTTGCGCGGGGAAAGGCGCGCCCTGGCTCGGCTGATCACGCGCGTAGAAAATCGCACGACGGACGCACAAGACGCGCTCGCCACGCTGCATCCGCACACCGGCCACGCCTATGTGGTGGGCGTCACCGGCGCGCCCGGCACCGGCAAGTCCACGTTGGTTAACGTGCTGACCCGTGCATTGCGCGAACGAGGGCAGACGGTCGGCATCATCGCGGTGGACCCGACCAGCCCGTTTAGCGGGGGCGCGGTGCTCGGAGACCGCATCCGTATGGGGGACCTGGTCGGCGATCGCGGCGTTTTTATCCGCAGCATGGCCAATCGCGGCAGTTTGGGCGGATTGGCCGCCACCACCGGCGACGTGGCGCGCGTGCTGGACGCGGCAGGCTTTGACGTGGTGGTGATCGAAACGGTTGGCGCGGGCCAAAGCGAAGTCGAGATCGCGGGCACAGCCCACACAACGTTGGTGGTGGAAGCGCCCGGCTTGGGCGACGATGTGCAGGCGATCAAGGCGGGCATCTTGGAGATCGCCGACGTGCTCGTGGTCAACAAGGCAGACCGCCCGGGCGTGGAGCACACGGTGCGCGCTTTGCAAGCCATGCTCAGCTTGGGGCATCGGCTGCGCACGGTCGGCCATCACGGGCAGCGCATGGCCGTTGAGGAGACCTCCGCCCCGCCGGAGTACGACTTTTGGGATGTGCCCATCGTGCAGACGGTCGCCATCAGCGGCGAGGGGATCGCCGAGCTGGTGGATGCGCTGGAACGTCACCGCGCCTATTTGCGCCAAAGCGGAGATTGGCACGCTCGGGAGCGGGCGCGCGTGACGGCGGAGTTGCGCGCGCGGCTGCAAGAGACGCTGTGGGAGCGCTTGCTCGAAGAGCGCGGCGCGGAGGCGCTCAGCGCGGCGGTGGAACAGGTGTTGGCGCGCGAGCTGGCGCCGCAACAAGCGGTACGCGCGTTGTTGAACGGACGTTGAGCGCCCGTATCATACTCCGCCCTTGAAGCCCATCTGACCCACCCGATTTGTGCCAAACGTCAAATGCGCGCTTCCTGCTCATGGGTATAATAGGGAGGGCGCGTTGCCCCTTAAATAGACCCCTTATTTTGATAGCCTGATACGCCACCCCATAGCGGCGTTGTAAACCTTCGGAGGAGACCGAAAATGTTGCGTATTGCCGTACTGACAGGCGGCGGGGATGTCCCGGGCCTGAATCCTTGTATCAAGCAGATCGTCTACCGTGCGCAAGACGCCGGCCACGAAACTTTTGGCATTCGGCGCGGCTGGGCGGGCTTGTTGGACTTCGACATTGACGAAAAAGACGAGCAGAAACGCCGACGCTGGATTATGCCGCTGGACAAACATCGCGTGCGCACCGTTGACCGCACCGGTGGGACGTTCCTCCACACTTCCCGCACCAATCCCTTCAACGTGCAGCCGAACCGCATCCCCGAACATCTGAAGGATATGCAAGTGCCCGCCCACGAAGACAAACACGGGCGCACCGTCTACGATTACACCGAACACGTTTTGCGCGTGCTGGAGCATTTGGGGATTGACGTGCTGATCCCCATCGGCGGCGATGACACGCTCAGCTATGGCGAGCGGTTGCACCGCGAAGGCGTGAAGGTGGTCGCCATCCCCAAAACGATGGACAACGACGTTTACGGTACGGACTATTGCATCGGCTTTAGCACGGCGGTGACGCGCTCGGTGAACTTCATCCACAACTTGCGCACAAGCGCCGGTTCGCATGAACGGATCGCGGTGGTGGAGCTTTTCGGGCGCAACTCCGGCGAAACGTCGCTGATCGCGGCGTATTTGGCGGGCGTAGACCGTGCGATCATCTCCGAAGTACCTTTCGATATTGATCGCCTGGCCGAGCTGATTATGAAAGACAAACTGGACAACCCCAGCAACTACGCCATGCTCACCGTTTCCGAGGGCGCGCGACCGGTCGCAGGTGAGATCGTGGAGCGGGGGGAAGCGGACGCTTACGGACACAAAAAGCTGGGCGGCATCGGCTTGGTGTTGGGCGAGCTGCTCAAGGAGAAGACCGGCCAGCATATTATCTACCAGCAGGTGGCCTATCTAATGCGCTCCGGTGCGCCGGACTCGCTGGACTTGATGGTGGCGGCCAATTATGCACAGATGGCGATGAGCCTGGTGGAACAGCGACGCTTCGGGCGCATGGTGGCCTTGCAGCGCGGGTTGTACACGGATGTTAACCTCAGCACGATTATGCAGGGGGTCAAGCGGGTGAACGTGGCGGAGCTTTACGACGTGGAGCAATACGTGCCCAAGGTGCGCCACGTCTTTGGGATGCCCATGTTCCTGATGTAGCGACTGCGGCGCGCCCCGCGCGTGTTTTCGGCTGAGCGGGCGGGGCGCGCTTTTTGTCAGCGCGTGCACCAGATCGTGCACGGGCGGCGGAAGTGAGGGTGCCGCCCGATTGGGACGACGCCCCGTCGCCTACTCCCCTAGCGCGCACTAGACCTTCTTTTCACGGACATATCATCATACAGGCGGTTTAGCGTTGGGGTTGCAAGTCTTCGCTGGTGCTGCTGATCATGGCGGTGACGTTGGCGGTCGGAGTGAATATAGACGGCCCTCCTGGTGCATGTTAGCTGCGCGTAGAATTACGGCGGCGCGCGGGCAGCCCCAATATCCCCAGGGCTTATCAATTCTAATCGAGAGCACATCCTACACGCGAGCAGTCGGCGAGTACACACCCCAAATATTCTCAGATGCTCGCCTAATCTCTATCTAGCGGTTTTTGCATTGATAAGCCATGAAATACGCTCCATACAAATTGCCTTCTCGCGTGAATCACTCTACAATACACGCTTACAATCTTGTCATACGCGCGTAGGGGGGACAGATGCCCGAGCACCTGGATGTATTCATCAGCAGCACCAGCATTGATCTGCCCGAACACCGCCAGGCCGTTGTGGACGCACTGCTTGCCATCGGCCTGTTTCCGAGTGGCATGGAGCATTGGCCTACTCCCGCCGACGAAAATCCGGTGGATTTCTGCTACCAGAAAATGCAAAAGACCGAAATCTTCATCGGCATTTACGCTCATCGCTACGGCTGGCGACCGGATGGCCCCGGCACGCCCAGCATTACCGAGAAGGAGTACGATTGGGCTGGCGAGCTGGAGATCCCGCGCTTTTGTTTCATCATGGACGACGACCATCCCTGGCCGCGTAGTCGCATGGAACTGGACGCCCAAGAGGAGCTAGCAGCCTTCAAAGAGCGTGTCAGTGAGAACGTGCGCGGCACGTTCACCACACCGGACGACCTCGCCAAACAGGTCTTGGCCGCCCTCGTCCCCTACGCACAGAAGCAAAACCTCAGCGGGCTTTCGCCTTACCTACGCCACCTGCACTATGAGGCTCTGCAAAGTGGGCTGCTGCGCGCCTTGAACGCACGCACCAGTGACCTCACCGCGCGCGGCGAGACGGTTACGGTGGATCAAGTGTATACGCCATTGGACACGGACACTGCCGTTCCCCGTGCAGATGACGGGCGCATCTTGTGGGAGGCGTGGGGCCGCACCGAGCGCGAAATCCTGCGTGCTGCTGAAACGCACGAGGGCGACACTGCACCCCTGAGCGCCATGGAAGCGGTCAGTCACTATGAGCGGCTGGTGCTGCTCGGCGATCCGGGCAGCGGCAAATCCACGTTCGTTAAGTTTCTGACGTTAGGGCTGACTGGTTACCTCTTGGACCGACACAGCGATTGGCTGGAGCGGTTACGCGAGCAAGGTTGGGAACACGAGGCCCTGTTTCCGGTGCAGGTGACCCTGCGAGACTTCGCGCAAGACATGGGCGCGCCGCACGAGATCGGCATGGCACAGAGCATCCTGGGGCATCTGCGCCGCCAGTTGGAACAGTACGGCTGCGGCGATGAGATTGACGCGCTCCAAGCCGCGATGCGTAACGGTGACGTGTTGCTGATGTTGGACGGGCTGGACGAAGTGCCATCGGACAAACGCAAAGCGGTGCGCGACGCTGTAGCCGACCTGATGAGCGCTTACCCTTGCCGTGTGTTGATCACGTGCCGCGTTCTAAGCTATACCACGCCGGAATGGCAAATTCCCGCTGCCGACACGGTGACACTGGCCCCCTTTGACGAAGACAAGACCACGCATTTCATCCAAGCGTGGTACCGCGCGGCGGAAACGCTGGGCGGCATCTCCCAAAAGCTGGCCCGTGCCCGCATCAATGACTTGACCGAGGCCGTCCGAGACCCGCGCCTGCGCGAGATGGTAAAAAAACCCATGCTGCTCACGGTGATGGCAATTGTCCACAACCACCAGGGGACGCTCCCTGAACAAACGGCGAAGCTGTATTGGGACTGCGTGGAAATCCTGATGTTGCGTTGGCGACCGGAAAACGCCCGTCACTTGCGCGAAGTGTTGGGGTTTTCCAATGAGCTGGATTTACACCGCATCTTGTGGCATGTGGCCTTCCACGCGCATGACACCCAGGGCGACAAAGAGGGACCGGCGGACTTGCGACGTGGGGAGTTGCTCGAACTGGTGGCGGAAGATCATTTGCAAGGCAACTACGCCCTGGCGCAGCAATTTTGTGACTATGTGGAAGAACACGCGGGCTTGCTGATAGGGCGGGGCGGAGTAAACGATAACAGGCGAGTGTATACCTTCCCACACCGCACCTTCCAGGAATTCCTAGCAGGCTGCTACATCACCGACGATATGGACTATCTCACTCTGTTTGGCGAAAAAGCACGTGCCGATGGCAATTGGCGGCAAACGTTGTTGCTCGCGACGGGGCATTGGCTCTTCAACCGGATGGACAACAACGCCCCCTTGCTCGTAGCGCAAGAGCTGCTGACCGCTGAGCCGCATACGGCGGAAGATTGGCGGGCGGTGGGGTTGGCAGGCGAGATGTTGTTGCTGATGGGGCTGACGAGGTTGCAACAGCGCGGCGTGGGGCGTCGTGTGTTGGAAGACGCCCGTCACCGATTGGCTGAGTTGGTCGAGCGGGGAGCGTTGCCGCCGGTCGAGCGGGCGAAAGTGGGCCGTGCTCTGGCCGAACTGGGCGACCCGCGCCCGGGGGTGGGCTTACGTGAGGACGGATTGACGGATATTGATTGGGTGGAGATTCCCGCCGGCCCGTTCTTGATGGGTAGCGACAAAGAAAAAGACCCACGAGCTCATGACAACGAAACGCCACAGCACCGCGTCGAGCTGCGCCCTTTTGCCATCAGCCGCTATCCGATCACGGTGGCACAGTTTGCGCCGTTTGTGGAAGGGGACGGCTACACCAACCGGCGCTATTGGACGGAGGCGGGTTGGGCGTGGAAAGGCGACCGCACCGCGCCGCGCTATTGGAACAATCCGAGGTGGCACATCCTCAACCATCCGGTGGTGGGCGTGAGTTGGTACGAGGCGCATGCCTATACGCAGTGGCTGAGTGTTCAACTGGGGGTCGAGGTACGCTTACCGACCGAAGCGGAATGGGAGAAGGCGGCGCGGGGCACGGACGGACGCATTTACCCCTACGGGGACACGTTCGACGCGGGCAAGGGCAACGTGGATAGAACCGGCATCGGGCGCACGAGCGCGGTGGGCCTATTTCCGGATGGGGCGTCGCCCTACGGCGTGTTGGATATGTCCGGCAACGTGTGGGAGTGGTGCACGACCCGATGGTGTGATGGTTACGGTGAACCGGAAGACAACGCCCCTGCCGGTTCTGCCGTTCGGGTGTTGCGGGGCGGCTCGTGGCGCAGCCCTCAGTACGACGCGCGCGCGGCGTTTCGCAACGGGCTCAATCCGCGCGCCCGCTACAACCTTGTGGGGTTTCGGGTGGTGCGTTCCCCTTCTCTAAAGGACCACTGATCTCTGGTCGGCGCGGCTGTGGGAGACGGCCAACGCGGAAGACCGACGGGGGATGGTGCACAACCTGTTTGAGGAGTTGGTGGTAGACTTGGACGCGCGACGGATTGTGGATTTCAAACTCAAGCCCTGGGCGGATCGGTTTTTGGTGTTGCGCATGGTGCTCCAGGAGGAAGAGCATCCCGAGTTGGCCGAAAAAGTACGCGCAGAGTTGGCCCAAAACGAAACTCCCCCGACCGCTCAGGGTCAGGGGAATGATATGCCCCATAGGGGCTTTGAAGGCCAAAAACGTTCGTGCGCTGGAGATACCCTGGGCGGTCGCGCATATCCTCGCGCAGCTTTACACTTTCCCCACGCCGCCTGACTCCGCTCTCACCACACGCGAACGCAACATCATCATCCGCGCACGGCACGCGGCGGGCGTTTTGCAAGCGGAACTGGCGCGGCAGTTTGGCATTTCGCCCCAGCGCGTGCACCAGATCGTGCACGGGCGGCGGAAGTGAGGACGCTACACTCTATGCTGCGTAACACGGGCCCATAGCGCCTCCAAGTTGGTGCGTATGTCCAACGCGATCTCGCCCTCATAGCTTAACAACAGAGGAATAATCGGCACGCTGAGCTTAAGTTTGTGAGCCACGCTGCCTTCC
>JALSSH010000377.1 GCA_026984385.1 Ardenticatenia bacterium
GCCCCAAGCCGGCGGAGATCGTGACGCAAAATCTGCTGCGCGAACATTTGGAGCTTGTGCTGGCACGCTTGCCGGAGCGAGAGGCGCACATTTTGCAGTTGCGCTACGGCTTGCTGGACGGCGAAACGCACACCTTGGAAGAAGTCGGAAAACGTATCGGCGTGACGCGCGAGCGCGTGCGCCAACTGGAAGCCCAAGCGCTCAACCGACTGCGCCACTCGTCCGCGCATCAGTTGTTGCAAGACTATCTGCTGGAAATATAGGAAACGCGCGATGCTGAAACGTGTCCCTTGGGTATGGCCGCTGCTGCTCATTGTGGGCGGAACGGCGTTGCTGCTGGAAAATTTCCTGCTGTTGGATTTGAACTTAGCCCCCTACTGGCCGGTGCTGCTGATCGCGGCAGGGGCACAGTTGGCGCTGCGTGGAGATATCGGCCCGAGCTGGCAAGCGCATACCTTCGGCATTACGCGCGGCAACGTCAGCTCGGCGGCGCTGGAAGTGGAAAGCGGCGAGCTGGACGTATTGCTCCACTCCTTGCACAAGCCCGGGCGCTTGATCGCGGGGCAATACACCGCCCGCTCGCGCCCCGATCTGCGCGTGCGGCACAATCACGCCTTGCTACGGATGCAGCGCGGGCAAAGTTGGTGGCTTTCGCTGGCCGACTGGGACGTGGGCCTGGCAACCGATCTCCCCTGGGACGTATTGCTCAGCGGCTATCTGGGGCATATGGAAGCGGATTTGCACGACCTGCCCATCGAGCGCGCCATGATCGCTTCCGGCTTCGGCAACGTGAGCGTGGTGTGCCCACGTGAAGCGGGCGACGTTGTCTTTGCGCGCTCCACCTTTGGCGATGTGCACCTAAGCGTGCCCGCGCGCAGCTTGGCGCTGGTGCGTGTGCACGTTGGCCCCCTGGGGCGTGTGCGCGCCAATCGGCAAGCCTTCCGTCAAGTGGGGCAGGGCATATACGCCACCACCGCACTTGCCGAAGCGCCCGAAGACGTGGAGGCGACGCTCTACGTGGTGGCGGGGACAACTTTCGGCACGGTCTATATCGCCAGCGCCTGACCCTCTGAACTTTTGTCACAACGAAAACGGGCTGCCAAGCCCGCTTTTCATATCGCGTTATGCTTTGCGCCGCGTGCGCACAGGCGGGCACTTCCACGCTTCCGGTGGCGTTTCGGCGCGTAGGGCTTTGAACTTGGGCAAGATGCCACAGGCGTAGCAATGCTCGCGGCAGTCCACGCGCGTTTTTCCTTCCTGTGACCACAGATATTCCTGCGTCAAATATTGTTTGGTGACGGCAATATCAATGTGATCCCAGGGGAAAACTTCGTCAATCGGGCGCGGGCGGTGGGTGTAAAAATCCATCTCCAAGCCCGCATCCTCAAAAGCCTGCACCCACGCTTGATGTTGGTGGTGTTCTTGCCAAGCGTCGAACTTCGTCCCCAGCTCCCAAGCGCGTTGGATCACCGCGCCCAAGCGCCGATCCCCTCGACTGAGGAATGCTTCTAGCAGCGTTTCCTCCGGCCTGTTCCAGCGCAAATGCAACCCGCCCCCGCGTATGCCCCGCTTGAGGATCGCTTGCTTGGCGCGGATTTGGTCGAGTGTGTCCAGCGGGACCCATTGGAACGGCGTGTGCGGCTTGGGAACGAACGTGCTCACGCCGACGTTGACTTTGGCTTTGTGGCCGTGAATCTTGCGCCCTTCGGCCAACACACGCCGCGCCAGCGCGACGATAGCTTCCACGTCTTCGAGCGTTTCGCGCGGGTGACCGATCATAAAGTAGAGCTTGATCGTGACCCAGCCGCGCGCATAAGCGGCGCGCACTGTTTCGAGCAGTTGCTCGTCGGGGATAAATTTGTTGATGATGCGGCGCATTCGTTCGGTGGCCGCTTCCGGCGCAAAAGTAAAGCCGCTGCGCCGATTTTGTTTGATCGCGTCCATCAGATTGACGCTGACCGTCTCGATGCGCAAGCTGGGCAAGCTCACGCCCAGATTTTCCCCCTCGAAGTGTTCGGCGATGGCCGCGACCAGCTCTTGGATGTGCGAGTAATCGGATGTAGAAAGGCTGAGCAGGCCCAGTTCGTCAAAACCGGTGTTGTGCACGATCTCGTCGGCAGCGGCCAGCACCTCCGGCGCAGGGCGCTCACGTACCGGTCGGGTCACCATGCCCGCGTGGCAAAAGCGGCAGCCGCGCGTGCAGCCGCGCGTAATTTCGATGGGCGCGCGGTTGTGGATGGTATCTACATGCGGCACAAGAAAACGTGTGAAGGCCGGCGGCAAGATCGGCACAATACGCTTGCGCACAACGGGCGGCGCTTCCGGCACGGTCGGCACAACACGGGCGATCGTGCCGTCTGCGTGGTAGTCCACGTCATAAAAGCGCGGCACGTACACGCCTTCGATTTGCGCTAGGGCGCGGAGCTGTGCCTCCCGACTCTGTCCGCGCGTGGCTTGCACGGTGCGCGCGATGTCCATGATCACGTCTTCCCCTTCGCCGATGGCAAAAGCATCGATGAAGTCCGCCATCGGCTCGGGGTTGTAGGTGGAATGCCCACCCGCGATCACCAACGGGAAGCGCTCGTCGCGTTCCTCGGAGCGCAGGGGCATTCCGGCCAAGTCCAGCATATTGAGCACATTGGTATAGAGCTGCTCGTAGGGGATGCTGATCGCCAGAATGTCGAAGTCGCGTATCGGGCGTTTGCTTTCCAGCCCATAAAGCGGCAGCGCTTCGCGGCGCATAACCGCTTCCATATCCGTCCAGGGGGAAAAAGCGCGGTCGGCGAAGATATGCGGCTGGTCGTTGAGCAGCCCGTAAAGGATCATCCAGCCCAAGTTGGACATGGCTAGATCGTAAATATCGGGAAACGCCATCGCCACGTGCAACGAGACGGCGTCCCAGTCTTTGCGCACGCTGTTATATTCCCCGCCCACATAGCGCGCGGGTTTTTGCACGGAGAGCAACACGTGCTCCAATGTCCGTTCGATCTGCTCTGGTGTGGAAAGCAATGTCTGCTGCATAGCCCAGGCTACCTTTCGCATCTGTGAACCTGTGCTCAGCATAGGGGCAATCAGGAGGAGGGTCAAGGGTTTTCGGAATGAGCGGCGGCTTTGTGAGCGCGTTGGGGCATTTCTTATGCGCTTTTTATCATGTGTAGATCGAGTTCTTAGCTTGCGTTGACGTGATTTTTACACAAGCGCGGCACGCTATAGACGGCTTTGGAAAGGAATTATCCAAAACCAGCGAGTAACGAGGAGGTGAGACGATGCGTAGCTTGATCCGTTGGAATCCGAGCACGGAAGTTGAGGTCACCGATCCGTTCCGCGCGGTGGAGGAAATGTTCAACGATCTGTGGCGCAATTGGCCGACGAGCTGGCTTTCGGACACCAGCCGTCCGATGTGGCGTCCCGCGATGGACGTGGTGGAAGGCGAGCACGATTACACCGTGCGGATTGACTTGCCCGGCATGAAGCCGGATGACGTGAAGGTCGAGATCGAAGACCACGTGTTGACTATCAGCGGCGAGATGGGCGACACCGTAGAGCGTGAGGGCGACCGCTATCATTACCGCGAGCGTCGTTACGGCGCGTTCCAGCGGAGCGTGCGGTTGCCGAACACGGTGGACACGGAGAAGATCGAGGCCAGCTTTGAAAATGGCGTGCTGAACATCGTTCTGCCCAAGCTGCCCCAAGCGCAGCCGAAGCAGATCGAGGTGAAAGCCGAGAAAAAGAAATGAGCCTCACCGCCGGGTAACGGCACGCGCCGGAGCTTCAACGCTCCGGCTTTTTGTTATTCGGGGGTGGCGCGATTTTTGGCTTCTGGAGAATGTTCGGCCATCTCCACCTGTAAGCGCATCAACGGCACGCGCTCCGCTGAGTCGCCGTCACTTCCTCCCACCAGCAAAAAGCCCCGGTCCGCATCCTGAAAATTGTAAAGCGCCCGCGAACGCTTGGCAAAACGCTCATCCAGGGCTGCAATCAGAGCCTCGGGCGTAGGCGTGTAGGTGAAGATCACAAACTTGGCTTCTTCCGGCGTGCCGACAAAGTCGTCCGACGTGCCCAGCTCGGCCACTGTCTCGCTGAGCACTTGCGCCGCCACGCCGAGCGCCTCGTTGGCCGCCAAGAAGCCATACGCATCGCGGAAAGCTCGGAAGCCTTCCAACGTGATCTCCAGATGATGCCAGCCGGTCTTGTTTTGGAGCAAGCGGTATTCGGACTCTACCAAGGGGCCGGAAGGTAAGCCGGTGCGTGGCTCGTGGAGGTGGTCACGGGTAGCACGACGGATCGAGCCTTGCACACGCAAACGCAGCTCTTCAACATCAAAAGGCTTGGTCACGTAATCGTCCGCGCCCAGTTCCAGCCCCGCTACTTTGTCCGCGCGCCCGTCGCGTTGGGTCAAGAAGGTGATGGGAATGTACTTGGTCAGGGTGGTGCTGCGCAGCGCTTTACAGACGTTAAAACCGTCCATGTCCGGCAACATCACGTCCAACAAGATCAAATCCGGCAATTTGGCCCGACCAAGCGCGATCCCTTCTGCTCCTTCCGAAGCATGGATCACCTCATAGCCTTGAAAGGTAAAAAACGTGACCAGCATTTCCGCTACGTCAACGTCGTCTTCGATAATCAGCAGGCGCTTTTTAGCCATGTCCGGCAACCCCTTCTATGCCCGCACGACAATCTGACCTCCCCGTTGCGGGAGGTGCAGCGTTGATGTGTGTAGTGTACCAAAAGAGACGCACGAATGCACGCCGAGACCCGAAGGGAAAAGTAGACCTCCACACACTCGCTACCCCACCGGCACTACGCCCACCCATTCCGCGAAGAGCGCGTCCACCCCATAGTCCAACGAGCGCTCAAACTCGCTCAGTATGTCCTCCGGATAGGCGATGCGGTAGCGGTAGGCGGCAAAATAGTCGCGCAGTGCCCCTAACAGCGCCTCCAAGCCGTACTCATCGGCCAGCGCGGCGTAAAAAAGCGGCCCCTTTTGGTAGACCATGAAGAAATAGGCGTCTTGGGGATAGGCGCTCACCGGCAAGCCGATCACTTGGTCGGGATATTGCTCGATGTAGCGCGTGTATTCCCGACGATAGCTTTCCAGCGCGGCTTGGTAGGCCGCTTCCCCCTCTTGGGCGCGGATGTAGAGCGCGACGGAAAATTGCGCCAATGCCTCGTCCATCCAGGGCGTGCGCACCGGATCGTTTCCCACCAGGCTATACCACCACTGGTGCGCGGTTTCGTGCGCCAACACAAAAGCGAAAAAGTCATCCCCCGCGTCCCAAACCGGCGAGGCTACCACAAAAACGCCCGGGTACTCGATGCCGGCGGCGCGGTTCGGGGTCTGGACAACGTCCAGCTCGGCGAAGGGGTAGCGCCCAAAGGCGCGGTTGTAGGTGCGCACCGCTTCTCGCGTCACACGTAACGCCATCTCCGCGTTAGTTTCCGCTTGCGGACGCGCTGGGTCGTAATGGCAGCGGACCGTCACGCCGTCTTGCTCGGCGCTCAGCGTGGCGTAACGTGGACTGGCAAACCAAGCGAATTCGCGCATCAAGGGCGCGGCGATGTGCAAGGTGCGCGTGCCGTCGCCGTTGTCTCGCTCGGTGAGCGTTGTTCCGCTGGCCGCCACCTGCCAATCTGCGGGTACGGTCAAGCGCACATCGTAGAAGCCCGTCTCGCTGAAAACGGCGTCCCCTTGCGGATGAGCGACTTCCTCCCACCAACCCGCGCCCGCCTCGTAAACCGAAAGCAGCGGATAGGCGTTGGGCAACGCGAGCACCTCGTCCAAATAGCTGAATTGCGCATAGAGCCGCTCGCGCCCCGCCACCACGCGCACGCGGAAGCTCAGCGCCACGTCCACGCTTTCACCGTAACCGAGCGGACGCGGCAGTGGCAACGTCAAGACGCTGCGGGTGGCGTCCAGTTGCGGCGTGACGGTTTGCCCTGCAACGGTGACCCGCCCGACCGTCATCTCCCCGCCGAACGAATCCAGATTGGGATAAAGCCGAAAGACCAGCGTCTCCAGCGTGGCGCTCGGGGCACGGTTGGTATAGCGCACGGTGGCTTGGCCGCCGATCACGGCTTCTTCGGCGTTGACGGCCAGCATCAGGTCGAGCGTGTAGCGTGGAGCGTCGGCCCACGCTTCCATATCGCCCCAGAAGTCCGGTAACAGCGCGGGACGATAGAGCGCCGTCCAGTCCGCCGAGGATTGCGCCCGAACACCCGCCCCTGCGCTCAGCGCGAGCGCCAGGGCCAGCAGCGCCAGCAGCGCCGCCCTGTGCAGATAGCGTCGTGGCATATTCGCCGCTCCTACTGCGTGATCGTTTGGGCGTGCTCGGCCACCGACGGATCGAGGCCGTCAAACCAGCCGACCCACTCGTAGAAAAAAGCGTCCAGGTCTTGCCCGCTCACTTCTTCGAACGCTTCCAGAATGTCCCGCGAGTGGGCGATGCCGTAACGATGACGCGCCACGTAAAGTTGCAGCGCCTTGAGGAACGTTTCACGCCCCAACTTCTTTTCCAGCTCGATGTAGAAAAGCGGCCCCTTCACGTAAATGATCACGCCGTAATTGGCGTCGGTGTAGGCGCTGGTGCTCAAGTTCAGCGGCAAGTCCGGCCCGCCACGCCCGCGATAGGCGTTGTAGCGGTCGTAGTAGTTTTGCACCCATTCGCGCGCTTTCTTTTCCCCGTGCACTTCCAGCGTGTAGTTGTACTCGGTGTAAACGGTGAGCGACTCGTCGATCCAGGGATGGCCGACTTGGTCATTGCCCACCAAGCTATAAAACCACTGATGGCCGATCTCGTGCACGATCACGGTTTCTAGTAGCGGATTGCCGCGTTCCCACCAACGCTCGGACGCGGTGACCAGCCCGGGATGTTCCATACCGGTATAGACGAACGTTTCCACCACGTCCAGCTCGGCGTAGGGGTATTCGCCAAAAGAGCGATTGTTGACTCGCACCGTGTCCAACGCAAATTGCAGCGCGGGTTCGGCGGCACTTTCGCCGCCCGGTCGGTAGTAGATGTTCACCGCGATGTCTTCCACCTGGCCGCTGAGCACGCCGTAATCCTTGCCCGCGATCAGTTTGGAGGTGCGCATCGGGCCGCTGACGTAGTGCACGGTTTTTGTGCCGTCGCCGTTGTCGCGCGTTTCCAGCTCCGAGCCGCTGAAGATGGGCACGTATTCTTGCGGCATGGTGATCGTGGTCTCAAAGAGGCTGTCTTCGTGGTAGAGCGAGTCCCCGTTGGTGGGCGGACGCACCTCCCACCAGCCCGCGCCCTCTTCATAGACCGAAAGCAGTGGATGCCACTCAGAAGCCGAGATCACGTCGCGGTGATAGCCGAACATGCTATAGCTGGCGTTCATGCCGCGTTCGGCGGCGGTGGTGAATTGCAACACCATTTCCGCCGACTGCCCAGGCGTGAGCGGTTGCGTCAGCGGCACGCTCAGCACGGTATCCCGCGCGCGCAAAATCGGCTGGATCGGCTCGCCTTCCAGCTCCACGCTGTGCACAACCATCGTGCCGCCCAGCGCCGTGAAGTTGGGGTAGAGACGGAAGACGATTTCGTCGAGCGTATCTTGGCTGTGGTTGGTGTAACGCACGCGCTCCGCGCCGCGTATCAGCGCTACGTTGCCCTCGATGCTCAGCTCTGCCACCACATAGTAGCGGTTGGCGTCCACAAATTGCAGCACATCGTCGGCGAAGGCAGGGCGCATGGCCGCGCGGAACGCGGAAACATCCCCCCAATCCACAGCGGGCACGTCAAAGACTTTGGCTTGCGGGATAGGTGTTGGCGTGGTGGGAGGAACGGGCGTTACGGTGGGGCGCAAGGGAGGCAGTCGAACTTCGTTCGGCGGAGCTGTTCCCCCACAACTTGAAAGCAGCCACGCCAACACAACCCCGATCAAAAAGCCCAACAGCCATCCGATAAGTCGAGCCGGTCGAATACGCACATTGTCCTCCCACGCCGATATGGCGGTTTTGTGTGTCTTTACCCGCGCAAGATTATAGCCGCACTTGCCCGACACGGGGACGAATTTTGCCATTTGGGGGCGCGCAAAGCGAGTAGGTCAATCCGGCAGGATTTTTGTACAATAAGCCGTAAGACGGTAACGTGCTGAGCACACTTGCGCCACCAAGCCATAACTGGCAACCTGTTTTGAAAGGCCACCGATGACCGACCAACGTTTTGTCCATTTAGACGAGGCGATTTTGCGCAACTGGGACGAACAAGTTGCGTTCCTCCAAAGCATCATCCGCGCACGCAGCGCCAACCCCTACACCCCGGACACCACCGACCCCCACGAACCGATCGAGCGAGATGTTGCGAACTTGATCTACGCCAAGTTGCGCACCATCGGCGCGAAGCCTTCTTATGTCGGCGTGTCTGAAGAGCGCCCGAACGTCGCGGCGACGCTCAAGGGCCGCACAAGTGACCGCGCGCTGATCCTCAACGGCCATATGGATACGGTCATGCCCAACCCGAATTGGACCCGTGACCCTTTCGGCGCGGAGATCAGCGAGGGGCGGCTGTATGGGCTGGGCGCGCTGGATATGAAAGCCTCGTTAAGCATGTTCGTTTATGTCGCCAAGGCGCTGTTCGAAGCCGGCGTGGAACTCGGCGGAGATTTGCACTTGACTTTTGCGGTGGACGAAGAGCCGGGCGCGTATTCACGTTTCGGCACAGCCTATTTGTTGGAGCACGGCTTGCACGGCACGGCGGCGATTGTGGCCGAGCCGGAAAACACCAACGTCACCACAGGGCATCGCGGCGGTTATCGTTTTCGCCTGACCGTGTACGGAGAGGCCGCGCACACGGGTTTGCTCGCCTGGGAGCGCGGCGAGATCGGTAAGAACGCTATTTCCATGATGGCGCGCGCGATCACGGCGTTGGATAGGATGCCGCTCCCGTATGAAGAAACGCCCGCTTTCCCCGGGCGCAAGCCGGTTTTCACCTTCCCGACCATGATCGAAGGCGGTGTCTCGATCAACGCCGTGCCGGATACATGCGTGGCTTATGGGGACGTGCGCGTCTTGCCCGGCGCAGACGCGGAAACCGTCGAGCGCCTGATCCGCGAGCAACTGGACGCTATCCCGGGCATGGAATATAAGCTGGAACGCCTGCTTTTTGTGCCCGCTGTAGAAATTCCACCCCAGACGGACATCGTACAAATTTTGGTGCGCCACACCGCCGCGCTCACCGGTCGGCAGCCGACGACGCTCGGTTGCGGCCCTTGGAACGATGGTTGGATGTTCATCTCGCGCGGCATACCGGCGATCTGCGGCTTTGGCCCAAACGGGGCCGGAGTCCATGCGCCGGATGAATACGTGGAGCTGGATAGTCTGCTGACCACGACGCGCATTTTGGCGCGCGCTGTGGTGGAATATCTGGAGGGCGTTTAGCCGCGCACGGTGTGCACACGCTAAAAACTCGCGCAAATGTTCTAATATGCTATAATGAGGCGGGAACGTGCACCTTTGTTTTGTGTTATTTCTATAGCGCAGCATGTGCACGGCCAGCATGATCCATCCTCGTCCCGCAAGATCACATCCGCCCGGCAATGGACATAAACCAGGTGTGAAAATGGCTAAGTTTCTCCGACGGCGCAAGGATAAAGACGAAGAAAACGAAGAGCAACCAGCTCGCTCAAGCCGCAAGCGCCCTTCGGCTTCTGCTCGCACTCCCGCCTTCAGCTCCGCTAGCACGCGCGCAAAGCGTCCTTTTTCTGCCGAACGTACCACAGAGCAGGACAAAGGAGGGCGCTGGAAATCACCCTGGAACCGAGGGGGCACCGAAGACGCAGAAGACGAGGACAAAGGCGGGCGTAAGCGCGGGTCTTTGTTGCGCGGCAAGCGCGACGCGGACAAATCAGCTTCGCGCCGTCCCGTCACGGGGCGCACGGGCAGCCGTCGGCCCAGCGCAGGGCGTGGCTCAACGGAAAAAGACGAGGAAAAGAAAAAAAGCGGGCGCTTTGGGTTGGGTTTGCGTCGCGGCAAAGATAAAGCGGATGAGGAAGGGGACAAGCTGGAAACGAGTCGTCGCTCTTCCTTTGGGTCACGCACCGGCAGCCGCGATCGTGCGGGGAGCGTTTCTCGCACGCCCAGCAGCACATCGCGTAGCCGCTTTGGTTTTCGCTCCAAGAGTGACGACGAGGACGACGCGCCGCCGAGCCGTGCGGGGACGTTCCGCTCGCGCGTGGGGTCGAGCAGCCGCGCAACGGGCAGCCGTTTTGGGCGCCCCTCGCCGTTCGGTTCGTCGGCGGACGATGAGGACGACGAGGAC
>JALSSH010000378.1 GCA_026984385.1 Ardenticatenia bacterium
GGCCTTGCGATGTTTGGTTTGAGAGGAAGGCGTAACTTTCGTCATCAGGTGGTGTTCCTTTGTTTTGTAATGCGCTGCGGGCGGGCCGAAAGGCGCGCCTTGTTTAGCGCGACTTACCTGGGGTAAAATAACCCTACGTTGCTCATCACGGCGCAGTCCATCCTGTGATGGCGGGACAGGCCATAACCATTGTATGGAGGAAATCGAGCATGTCTGATACACCGTTGGACCCGAACAACTTGACCGATTCCCAAAAGGATATTCTCAAGCGCATAACCGGTGTCGTCGTCGATGTACTTGGCCGCGAAGAAGACGAGATCACCCTAGACGCCAATTTCCGCGACGACCTGGAAGCCGACTCGCTCGATCTGGTCGAGCTGATTATGGGCTTCGAGGACGAGTTCCAGATTCAAGACAAAATTTCGGACGACGACGTGCAGAAGATCATCACGGTGGGCGACGCGGTCCAATACATTGACGACCTGATGAGAGAAGCGGGCAACTAAGCGCTTGCCGTTGCGCCCTGGCGCGGATTTTGTTTGCGAAAAAGGCGATTGACGACTGTCAGCCGCCTTTTTTCGTCTCCGCGTGCGGCCAAAGCACGACCAGCGCCCCCAACAGTGCCGCTGACGTATACCCGAAAGCTCCCCAACCGATCTGTACGTCTATCTGAAAATTGTAAAGAAGTTCGCCCGCGCGCGCCAGTCCCCACCAGCCCGCGCCGACGCCTAACGCCAACACGCTCAGCCACGCGGCGCGTTGCACGCGCCCCCGTGCGCGCTCTAGCGCCCACGCTCCCCCGACCGTGAGCGCGCTCAGCGCAAAAAGCGCGGCCATCTGCCGATAGTTCGGGTCGTCGCTCGCCCCGCCGAAAAACTCTTGGGGCGGCACAAACCGCAGCGCCAACCCCAACGCCGCCGCACGCAAAACCCAGCGCGCCCGCGCGTCCGGCCAGGCGTTGGCGGCCAACGCTACGCCCGCCACAATCGCCCACCAGCCCAGCCGCAAAAATAAGCTCGTGCGCAACCAGGGCGCGTCCGCGCGCACCGCCGGATGCAAACTCGCCCATTCGGCCAGGTCGTAGGCGTGCATGGTGAAGCCCGCCGTAAAGTGGGCCGTCCAAGGGCCGTGATACGCCACAAGCATCCCTGCCAGCGCCAACAATGCTCCGATGTTGCGCCCTTTGCTCATGTGCAAGTCTCCGCGTTGCTGTTTTCGCTTTGTGTGGGGCGTCCCGCAAGGGGCGCGGGACGTGGGCGGTCGAGGAGCGTTCCCCGCTGCTGAACGTCCGCCGTCGGGGGCGCGCCGCCTAGCCGCGCTGCGCGCGGCTGACGCGCGGCATCCGCCGCGCGTAGTGCGCCGAAAGGCGCACGGGCGGCGCGCCCAGCGGCCCACTCGCCGCACGCGCCAGGCCTGCCAGCGGACGCTCAGCGTCGCCCTTTGGCGCGCTCGGCCACCAGCGCGTCAATATGCTCCAGAATGGCGGCGTCTTCTGCCAGTTGCTGGCGGAAAAACCGCTCCATGAACTCGCTGCGCCGTTGCCGCAAGGCCATTGGTGCGACGGCGCGCACGTCTTCCACGTCCGCCAAGTCGCGCCCGTCAGCGGCGGCATGAGCGCGCGCCGCCTCAAACATGGCGTACTCGGCGCGGTGCGAGTCAATGCCCAGCGCGCCCACCAAGTGCAAGCCGACCTCGACCGCCTCGTCGCTGAGTTCGGTTTCTTTCAGCAGTTCCCGCGCCAAGATGATCTCCTCGCGGGCTTGAGCGCTCAGCTCGGCCCACTCTTCCAAAAAGGCGCGCTTGTTCTGCTGATAGCGCCGCACTCGCCGATAGACCTCCAGTCGCTCGGCGGGGTCTTGCAAGCCCTGCACCGGCACGCGCAACCCAAAGCGGTCTAAAATCTGCGGGCGCAAGCGTCCCTCTTCGGGGTTCATCGAGCCGATCAGCACGAAGCGCGAGCGGAACGTGCCGGCCATCGCGCCGCGCCGCACCGTGTAGCTGCCTTGCGCCGCCGCGTCCAAGATCGCGTCCACGATGATGTCGTCCAGCAAATTGACCTCGTCAATGTAGAGCAAGTTTTGGTCGGCACGCGCCAAAATGCCGCGTTCCAAACGCACGCGCCCTTGCTGTACGGCGATGCGCTCGTTGATGCCGCCGACCACGTCCTCCAAACGCGCGTTGAG
>JALSSH010000379.1 GCA_026984385.1 Ardenticatenia bacterium
GCTATAGAGATACCCCGCACGCCAAAGCGCCTCGGCGGCCTCCGCCACGTCCGGACGCTGGTCGGCCAGCTCGGTATAGCGACGGATCGCGTTGGGGAGGTCGCCGCTGAGAAAATAGGTGCGCCCCTGCTCTAACCACGCCTCGCCGAAGGCCGGATCGTTCGGGTAGCGGTCTAGCAACGTTTGGAAAGTGGTAATGGCCGCTTGCGGGTTGCCCGCCGCGCGATACGCGCGCCCGAGCATCAGCAGCACGTCGGTAGTCGCCACGCCGCCCGCGCCGGTGTAAGCGTTCAGCGCTTGGATCGCCGCGCCGTAGTCCTCGTTGAAGTAATAAATGCGCGCCTGTTGGTACAAGTCCACCTCCAAGCCCGCGTTCAGCAACACCCCCAGCGCCTGATACGCCTGTCCGCTGGCGGGATATTGATTGACCAGCCGCTGCAAGCGCACGTAGCCACCCGCGTAATCGTCGTGCGCCAACAACGCTTGCGCCGCCTGCCATTCGACCCGCGCGCGGTAAAACGAGTTTTGCGCCACCGCCAAGATCGCGTCGTATTGGGCGATGGCGTCGGCCAAGCGCCCCGCGTTGAGGTAGCCCGCCGCGACCCGCTCGCGCAGCTCCACCAGCGAGGCGATCTCGCGGGTGGCTTCGGCGGCGCGCGCGTAAGCTTCCAACGACTGCTCGGGTTGTTCCAACGCGAGATAGGCGTCGCCGATGCGCTCGTAAACGTAGCTGTCGATCAAGCCCGGGCGCGCGGAAAGATAGGCTTGGAAGTCCGCGATGGCGCTTTGCCACTCGCTCAGCCCCAAATAGGCATCGCCGCGCAAGAAAAGCGCGTGCGGGGTGCGGGGATGGCTCGGGTACTCGGTCAGGAAGCGGGAAAAGGCTTTGACCGCCTGCGCGTATAGCCCTTCGCGCAAAGCCGCCTCCCCGAGGCCGAAGAGCGCCAGGGCGCGGGTGTCGGCGTCGGTTTCCGGGCGGGCGCTCACGTCCTCGAAGTAGGAGATCGCCGCCAAGTAGTCGCCGTTGTGCAAGGCGCGCTCGGCGTCTTGGAAGGCGACGCTCAGCGGGAGCGTAGGCGTCGGCAAAACGGCGGGCGTGGGCGTGACGTAGGGCACGGTGGGGGTGGCATCACCGCGCAGCGCGGGGTCGCTGGGCGTGGCGGTGATCACAATCGGCGGCGGTTGCTGGGCGAAGTTGCACGCCGCGCCCGCCGTCAACAGCAGCAAGAGCATCAGGAGAAGGTTGTATTTTCGCATCATGCGCAGATTATCGCCGTTGGCGCGGCGACTGTCAACGCGGGGGCATTCGGGTTTTTGGGCGGGTGCGGGGGCGTTGTCCCCGCGCCCCCAGCAGGAGGCACGGCCTCCTGCACCTCCCACGAGCCGCGCTGACGCGCTGACCTCGCGCGCGCCGCTTTACCCCGCTCCCCCGAGCGCCAACGGGATCGTGGGCGTGAACTCGACCGCGTCCCCTTGCGGCACGCGAAAGATCGCGTTGACGCCGCGCACACCGTCGTAAAAGCCCACCTGCACACGGAACGGCCCGACAGCGTCCGACGGCAGCTCCAACAGCAAGCGGTAAACCAGCACGTCGCCCGCCCGCCACGCTAACGGCGGCAACAGTTCCCCATCCACCACCGCGACCCGCGCGCCCGCCCCGTCAAAAATGTGCGCAAAGGGGGTAAAAGTCCAGATGCCGCGCTCTGCATGGAGCGCGTCCACCCGCCAATACACGTCCAGACGCGCCGAGCGCCCCGCTTGCAAAGGATCGTGGAGCGTCCAGCCGAGCAAGCGCACGTCCACGTCGGAGGGCACGTCCAGCGGGTGCGCGATGGGCAGAGCGTCTTGGCTCGCCCGCCAAAACGTGAAGCGCCCGCCGTCGCGCAAGGTCAGCGGTGCACCGAGCGGCTCACCGACCAGCGGCGGGGGCGGCGCTGGGGCGTTGGGCGGCGCGAAGCTCACGTACAGCCCTTGAGCGCGCGGCACGATCTGCGCGCGGGAGAAGTCGCCGACCTCTTGGGCGCGCAGATCGTGTCCGGCCAACGTGGCGCTTGTCCAAGGGGGCATCGGGGCGAAGATCGCCGTTTGCGCGTCTGTCACCGCGCGCAGTCGCGCGCCCAGCGCGGTCGCTTCGGCGAGCGGCAGCACACCCGCGCCGTCTTCGCTGGGGTAAGCGTGG
>JALSSH010000380.1 GCA_026984385.1 Ardenticatenia bacterium
GCCGCCAATGTGGTGATGTCCGCTCCTTGGTTTTTCAGGGGCGCGCTGAAGTGACCTTTTTGCGAACGTGCCACGTGTACGGAGATAGTGATGAACCAACAAGATGTTGATGCACGGGTTGGGACAGCCTGGGCCGCGCTAGAGGCTGGCGACTACCAAACCGCGATTGCGGAGTTCGAGCAGTTGGTAGCGGAATATCCCGATCATATTGATGCGCAGTGGGGGTTAGGGCTGGCGTATCGCCGCACCGGTAACTTGGGAACGGCGCTGCGCGCTTTTAAGCGGGTGAAAGCGATGGTTGAAACTGAGCTGGCCGAGCACCCCAAAGAACATGGTCGCTGGTTTATCCTTAACCGCATGGTGCAACAGCAGATCGAGCAATTGACAGGTGCAAGCGCATGATCCCGTGCTTCGAGGTCGGTTATGGCTCTTTCTAAACGGGAACGGCTCGAACGCGCTATTGCGGGGCAAGAAGTGGATCGCGTGCCGGTGGCGCTGTGGCGTCATTGGCCCGGGGACGATCAACGCGCCACCGACTTGGCCGAGGCGACGGTCGCCTTTCAGCGCCGTTGGGACTTTGATTTTGTCAAAGTGACCCCTGCCAGCAGTTTTTGCATCACCGACTACGGCGTGCAAGACCGCTGGGTAGGCAGCTTGGAGGGCACGCGCGAATACGTCAAGCGCGCCGTCGAGCGCAGCTTGGACTGGACCGAGCTGCGCGTGTTGGACCCGACGCGCGGGGCACTTGGGCGGCAATTGGAGACGTTGCGCATGATACGCGCGGCGCTGGGCGACGATGTGCCGATCATCCAAACGATCTTCAGCCCGTTGGCCCAAGCGAAAAACATTGCGGGCAAGCCCCAAGTGATCAAGCATATGCGCACCGTGCCGGACCGCCTGCAAACCGGCCTGGGCATTATCACCGAAAGCACGTTGCGCTTTATAGAGGCCATGCGACAGATCGGCATTGACGGCATTTTCTACGCCGTGCAACATGCTTCCTACGCGGTGATGAGCGAGGATGAATACCGTGCCTTTGGTCGTCCCTACGATTTGCGCATTCTGGAGGCGCTGCCGGAAGCGTGGTGGCTGAACGTGATGCACTTACACGGAGACACGCCGATGTTTGACGTTGTGGCGGACTATCCGGTGCAGGTGATCAACTGGCACGACCGCGAAACTTCCCCCTCCCTGGCCGACGGCAAGCTCAAGTTTGAGGGGGCGGTGAGCGGTGGGCTGGGGCGGTGGAATCCGATGCACAACGGGACGCCGGTGGAGGTGCGCACCCAGGCGCGCCAAGCTATCGAAGAGACCAACGGGCGACGCTTTATCCTTTCCACCGGTTGCGTGATTATGACGACCACGCCGCTTTCTAACATCCGCGCTGCGCGCGAAGTGGTGGAAGCGGCTTTTTAGGGGGAATGTTGCGTGCCGATACGGGTAATTTCCGGCTCTGCTAAGGGGCGCAAGCTCAAGATGGTGCCGGGTGGGGACGTGCGCCCGGTGATGGATCGGGTCAAGGAGGCGCTCTTTAACATCCTGGGGACGGGCGTCCAGGGTTGTACCTTCTTAGACCTTTTCGCGGGCACGGGAAGCGTAGGCATCGAGGCGTTGAGCCGAGGGGCGGCGCGCGTGCGCTTTTTGGATATCAACCCGCGCGCCATCCGCGTTATTCGAGAGAATTTGGAGCACACGCGCTTGGCCGACCGCGCCGAGGTGCTGCGCCTGGACGCTTTCGCCTATCTCCGGCGGGCACACCCCGAGCCTTTCGAATACATTTACATCGCGCCGCCGCAATATCAAGGCATGTGGAAGCGTGCTTTGCTGGCGCTTGACCAAAACTCCGCCCACCTTGTGCCGGATGGGATCGTGGTGGTGCAGATTGACCCCTCCGAGCGTGAGGAGCTGGATTTGCACGTCTTGCAGCCCTACGACGAGCGCGTCTACGGTAAGACGATGTTGTGGTTCTTTGAGCGCTCACCGGATGATGAGGACATCTCCGAGGTGGGTTAGGGCTGTTTTCCCTCGTTTTGCTTTTCCAAGAAGCGTTGCGCCCAGGCGAGCGCTTCTTCTTTTGTGCTCACCTCGCCCGTGACCTGCGCTTCTTGCAGCCCTGCCAATAGCTTGCCGATCTGTGGACCTGGGGAAAGCCCGAAATGCTCGAT
>JALSSH010000381.1 GCA_026984385.1 Ardenticatenia bacterium
CGCCTTTGGCACGGACGCCGACGGCGTCACCTTGAGCAATCGTTTCGGGCAGGCGTCACAAGTCGTTGTGGTCACCGTCGAGGACGGGCGCGAGGTAGCGCGCGAGGTGCGCCCTAAAGCACACCATGACCACGACCATCATCACCACGATCACGAAGGGGATTGTCATGGGCACGGCTGCGACGAACACGAACATGTACACGGTCATGGACACGGGGGCGGGCCTGCCGTGCACTTTGGCCCTATCCAAGACTGCCAAGTCGTTGTGACGCGCAGCATCGGCCCGGGTGGGCAGGCCTACGCACAAAGCCGAGGCATACAGCTTTACGCCGTCAGCGATAGGACGGTGGACGAGGCGCTGAGTAAATACTTGGCGGGCACGTTGCAACACAATCCGCGCCGCATCGCTTGAGCGAGACGGCGTATTGGGGAGAAGCAATCGGGCGGGAACTTACTCCCGCCCGATCTCGATATAGCGTCGCCAGGTTTCCGGCCCGTTCCCCATCTCGATCACCAAATAGCTGGTGCGTGGGGTTTTCGGCTCCCAGCGCAGTTTCATCCCCGCCTCACCCGGCAAGCGGTTACCCTTGCGGTGGTTGCAGGCAAAACACGCGCAGGCGGTATTAGTCCACGTGTTTTTACCCCCGCGTGAGATCGGCACAATGTGGTCAATGGTCAGATCGCGGCGGGTAATCACTTTGCCGCGCACGATCTCCCCTACGGTCACCCCGCAATAGATACAGGTGTAATTGTCCCGCACCAGGACCCCTTGTCTGCTCCAATGCGCATGACGGCGCGGCACGTTGATATAGCGGCGCAGCGCGATCACTGAAGGGACGGGAAACTGCGTGCGCACGGTGCGCAAAAAGCGTCCGGTTTCCTCCACTACAATCGCTTTGCCCGCAAGCACCAAATTGATCGCGCGTGGAATGCTGATCACGGTCAGCGGCTCCCACGTGCCCCCATTGAGCAACAACACGTGACCTTCGATCATCGTCCTATTCCCAGGGCAACCGCCCAGGATCGGTTAACGAGTGTTCGTTCCTTATTATACTAACGATTTTTCATTAGTGCCGAACCACTCACGTTTTTGGGGGGCGTACCCGACGCCATGAGTGCCACTCGGCGCGAAGGAGCGCGCCGGTGTATAATGCGCAGCACAGAGCCGAACAGTGTGAGAGCAACTTTCCCCGCAAAATTGGGGTGCATCGTGTGCCCACAAGAGCTACGCTAGGGGCATCAGATACTGCTTGACAGAGCAAAGGAAAACATTATGGGCCAAAAGTCCTTGACTATCCAATTTGATGCCACACATCGCGCGCAAGCGATCTATGTACAGCCAGACGCACCGCCTGCTGGAGTGCTCACAGTGCTAAATTTGCCCCCCTATCGCCACGTGGTCACGGTGCACGGCGGGGCGGGCAACATGGCGATAGAGTTGGTCGGCGCGGTGCAAGATTTTTTGCTGCGGGGGTTGATCCCGCTCGCCGAACAGGAACATATCTTGGTGGCCGACGGCGGTACGGACGTGGGCGTGATGCACGCGCTGGGCGCAGCACGCGCACAAGCGCACGCCACCTTTCCGCTGGTCGGCGTAACGCCGCATCGCTTCGCGCGCTTTCCAGGAAGCCCCACCGACGGCGACCGCGAGGCGCTCAACTCGGCACATACGCATTTTGTGCTGGTGGAAGGCGACGACTTCGGCGTAGAGTCTGCGCTGTTGGTCGGCTTGCTACGTGGCTCCGGACGGACGGGTTTCGCGTTGGTGATCAACGGTGGCGGCATTGTCTTTGACGAGGTCAAACGCCATGCTGCCCAAGGCAACCCGATTGTGACGGTGCGCGGGTCCGGGCGCGTGGCCGACGAGCTGGCCGACCCGAGCAGTGAACGCCGCCGCCAGTTGCCGCCCGACGCGCGTCTCTACGTGGCCGACCTGCACAGCCCCCAAGCCTTCATGGGGCTGGCGTATCGGTTGCTGACCGGCGGCTATTCTCGTTCCCACTCGGGCATCATGGGCCGCTGAGTTTAGAGCGTGCGGCTGTAAAGGTATTGTGTGTGCGGCAATTGCTCGGTTTCAAGCTCCAGTTGCGGTAGCACATAGTCCCAAACAAACGTCACGATCTCGCGGTAGTCGTGTTGCGCGGCCCAGTCTCGCACAGC
>JALSSH010000382.1 GCA_026984385.1 Ardenticatenia bacterium
GGTTTCCGCGTGGAGCAGCGGGCGATGGGCTGGTGGGGCGGTTGTGTCTTGGTGATGGAAACCGTCGCAGACGGTACGCTGGAGCTGTTACCCGCAGGCCGCGAATGCTACCACCGCGCGGCCTTGCCCGCTTTGCTCTTGCGGCTCAATGAGCAACTCGCGCTGATGGAGAGCGAATGGCAGCGGCAACATGAAGGGCTGGAGGAAACGTGATGAGCGTGATCACCAGTCCGCAAAACGAGCGCGTCAAGCTGGTGCGCAAGCTCCAAACACAAGCCAAAGCGCGCCGCAAACAGCGGCAGTTGGTGGTAGAAGGCGTGCGTTTGCTGGACGATGTGCTGGCTTCCGGCACACGACCGGATTTCGTCTTTTTCACCGAGGACGCCCTGATCGCGCATCCGCCGCTCGGCGACCTGATCGCATGGTTGGAAGCAGCAGGCGAACGATGCCGACCCGTGACGCCGGAGTTGATGGAGCTGATGAGCGACACCCAAACACCCCAGGGCATCCTGGCCGTTGTGCCCTGGCCGGAGCACCCCGAGCCGAAACGTCCCGATCTGGTGTTGGTGATCGACGGTTGGCGCGACCCGGGCAACCTGGGGACAGCGCTCCGCACGGCGGCGGCGGCGGGCGTGCCACTGGTGGCCCTGGCGCGCGGGACGGTAGACGTTTTTAACCCGAAAACCTTGCGCGCGGGCATGGGAGCGCATTTCCGCGTGCCGCTAGTGCGCCTGGATTGGGGTGATTTGCAAGCGCGCTTCCCCGAACACCGCGTCTACTTGGCCGATATGAGCGGTCAAACGCCTTACGACAAGGCCGACTGGTCACAGCCCGCGCTGTTGATGGTGGGCGAGGAGGCGCACGGCCTCAGCGAGCAAGCGCGCGCGCTGCCTCATACTGCGCTTCGTATTCCGATGGTGGAAGGGGCGGAATCGCTCAACGCGGCGGTGGCGGCCAGCTTGTTGATCTACGCCGCACGCCGCCACGCTTTGCGTTGAGTTAGTGGGTTCGCGGCTTTTCTACCGGCGGATACCAGGGATGTCCTTCTTGCCAGGCGTGCAAGCGCCCCAACAAGTCGGTGAGCACCACTTGGCGCAGTTCGGCGTCCCAATAGGCAGAAGGCGTAGGGTGACCGCGTCGCCAAGTACGCGCCGTGCGGCGCAAATCTTCGTGGTTGCGCTCGATCTGCTCAAGCAAGTGCGTTTCTAGCGAGTCGGCGGAACGGCTATCGTTTTGCAGCATCTCCTGCAACAAATCTCGCTCGATCTGCGCGTTGCGCAGCATAGCTTGCAACCCCTCTTTTTCCAGACAGTCCCCGCACACCTCTAGCACGTTCTGCAACCGCTCGATGCGGTGTTCAGCGGCGTGCATTTGTTCGTACAGAAAGTCCTTCACTGACCTTTGTACCGCTTGTTCGGTCATTGTTTACCACCTTTCATCATGCTGCTCTGCAGCCGCCTCCTATTGTAGCACCGTTCCTCCTTGATGGAGTGTAGGAAATTCCTAAAATCGCCGCTTGCGCCCCGCCGAGGGAAACCCCAAATAGCGCGCGTCCTATTGCTCGTAGTCCGCCAGCCATGCGTAGAGCAGCACATCTTGTAGCGAGCCGTCCACCCCGCGCATCTGACGGCGCAGACGGGCCTCCAACGTGTAACCGGCGCGCTCGGCGACGGCGGCGCTGCGCGTGTTGCGTGCCTCGCAGCGTATTTCCAACCGCTGAGCGCGGAGGTGTTCCAGCGCAAAGGCGGTGATCGCGCGTACCGCTTCGGTCATATAGCCCTGGCCGGTCAAACTGGTGCGCAGCCAATAGCCGATCTCCATGCGTGGCACGCTCCATTCCACGTTGTGAAGCCCGCTCCCGCCCACAAAAAGGCCATCTTCTTTACGAAAAAGCAGCAACAGGAAATCTTCTCGGGTTAGCCAGCGCGCCGCCGCGCGGCGGTAAACGCCTTCGGTATCTTCGGGGCGAGGCACGGGCGTCACCCAGGGAAACCAGGGACGCAGCTCGGCCAGTGATTCGCGGATGGCGACGTTTGCCACTGTACCATCTCCGGGGCGAGGCCCGCGAATGATCAGGCGCTCGCTCTCGAACCTATCGGGAATATCGAGCAGCAACGGATTGGGAACGGGCGAGGTCATGGCGTTTTTTCACTCCACAGGCGGCGGGGAAACGGGTAGCGCGTCAAGTAACGCCCCATCCCGCACCAACGCGATCATGCGGTCGAGGTACGGCTTGAGCGCCACGTCGTGCGTCAAAGGGCGCAACGGGTGCCCGGGCACGACCTCCACCGCGCGCAGAGCCTCCAGCAGTGCCGCTGTGCCGCGTCCGAGTTGGGCTTTCGGCTCTTGCTGCAAGCGCAACTCCAACGCCTGGTACGCGCAAAGCAACTCCGCCGCTACCACCGTTTGCACATTGGCGACCACTTGCGCGGCGGTACGCGCGGCGGTTGCGCTGAGGCTGACATGATCTTCGCGGTTGGCGCTGGTGGGGATGCTGTCCACGCTGGCCGGATGGGCCAAAATCTTGTTTTCTGCCACCGCCGCCGCAGCCGTATACTGCACGATCATCAATCCGTTGTTGAGGCCCTCTTCTCCCGCCGAATCAGTGATCAGGAAGGGGGGCAGCCCACGATTAAGCCGCCCGTCCAGCAACAAAAACGTTCGCCGTTCGGCCACGTTTGCCACGTCTGCGATCGCCAATTTGAGGAAGTCCAGCGCATAGCCGAGCGGTGCACCATGAAAATTGCCGCCGGAAACGGCTTTGACCTGGCGCGGCAGGTGCAGCGGGCCTTCTTCGGCCAGGAAGATGAGCGGGTTGTCGGTCACGGCGTTGATCTCGCGCGTCAGCACGCCCGCCACATAGCGCAGCGCGTCCAGCGCCGCGCCGAGCACCACCGGCGCCACCCGCAGCGAGTACGGGTCTTGGGGCGGGCCTTGTTCCGCCGGCAAGTCAAAGTGCGCGTCGCCCCGTACAAGCGTGCTGCCTTCCAGCAGCGCGTAAACGAAGGCGGCCATTTCCGCCTGGCCCGCGTGCCCGCGCACCGCGTGCAGATGCGGCAAGTAAGCGTCTCGATAGCCGCGCAGCGCTTCCATCGAAAGCGCCAGCGCCAACGCGGACGTTTGCAACGCGCGCGCCGCGTCGTGCCAGGCCAGCGCGCCGACCGCCGCCCCAACCGCTGTTCCGTTGATCAGCGCGACGCCCTCTTTGGCGCCCAATCGGATGCGCGGGATGTTGGCGGCGTTCATAGCCGCCGCGCCGTCCATCAGCTCCCCCTGGTAGTAAACCTGGCCGTTGGCGCCCGGGTGCGGTCGTTCGTCGGGAAGCGGCGCGCTGAGCACCAGCGCCAGGTGGGCCAGCGGGGCCAAATCACCGGACGCGCCGAGCGACCCCAGCGCAGGCACGACAGGCAGCACGCCGCGATTGAGCATGGCGATCAGGGTGTTGATCACCTCGCGGCGCACCCCGCTATAGCCTTGAGCCAACGTGTTGGCGCGGATGAGCATGGCTGCGCGCACCGCGTCCGGCGGCAAGTGCGGGCCGGTGGCGACCGCGTGGCTCAGAAGCAAATTGCGGCTGAGACGGTCTGCTTCGGCACGATGGCGGAAGATCGCGCGACCGGCGTTGTCGCCAAAGCCGGTGTTCACGCCGTAGATCACCAGCGGAGGGCGTCCCTCGGCGTCGGCGGCCTCGATCTCGTCCATCGCTCGGCGCACCCAGGCCGCGCTACGTGCCACGCGGCGTAAACGTTGCGCATAGGGGGAATTGTCGTCGGGCGGGGTAGCGGGTAACGGTTGTACCGACGTGTTTTCTCGTGCCACACGCACCACGTCGGCCAACGAGAGCAAATCGCGCCCCAGCAGGAGCGCGCTGTCGGGATGGTGCGAAGCGAAAGGCATTTTACACCGCTTTCTAAAAAATCTAGTTGTAAGAGGTCGTGTGCTCTGCCCGCGCTTAGCGGCGCTTGGTCGCCACCGCGAAAACCTCACGCTGGAAAAACCAACGGAACGGCGGCCAACCGAAAAACACACGCCGTAACACGGCGAGCGGGAACGCTTCTTGGCGGTCTTGGGGCGGAGAGCCTAGCCAAACCCGTCCCCGAAAGCCCGCTTTGCGCAACGCCCACCACAAGCTGAGCGCGGATTGTTCGTTGACGTGCACATCTTGATTGTGCGCCACCAGGAACTCACGCGGGTTGGCCGGGTAGTGAGCGCCCTGGCCCATCATGCGGCGGAAAGCGCGCACCAGCGGATAGGCGTAGCGGTCGTACCAGACGTTCGGCGCGGTGTGGATAATCAGCATCCCGTCGTCTTTGAGCACGCGCCGCGCTTCCAGCAGCGAAGCGTGCAGCTCCCAGGGGTGCAAATGCTCCACGATGTCGAACATCAACACGCGGTCAAAGGTGCGGTTCGGGAAGGGATAGCGCTTGGCGTCGGCTTGCGCCAGCCCCATATAACCCGGGACATTTTCACGGTCGCGGTTGAGCACGCCACGCGCCAACTTGATCGCGGCGTGGGCGTAGTCAAAGCCGTAAGCGTCCGCGCCGAGCAGAGCACAGCGCCGCACGATCTCCCCGCGTCCACAAGCCACATCGAGCACTTTCATCCCCGCCTCTACCGCCGCCAGCTCAAAGGCCGCCGCCAGTCGCCGCGAAAGATTTTCCCCGTCGCTTTCCAAAAAAGCCTCGTACCCTTCGCAGGCAGTGAGGAAGTATTCCTCGGTATACAGATCGGGCGGCAACGGAGCGGGTCGTTTGTCGTTCAAGGGGGTTTCTCCCTGCATAAGCGCATCACAACGCGGATCGGCTGCCGCGATTATACAGAGCGCGGCCCGCCCAGGCCAGCATCACTTGAGACGGCGGCGTGTTTTGAGACGCATTCCAAATTGGGCGCTTTTGCGGTCTGGGAAGGGGCGCTGTGGGAATGGAGTTTATCCCCAACGCAAAGCGCGCGCTCGTCTCGCCGCAAAAAGCGTTTTTGCCCCCAAATTCACATGCCAGAGCACTATCCCAATAGGCGGGCCTTCTGGTACACTGGAACAAAGCACAAGAGGGGAGAATGCGTGTGGACAGCAACAAAAACACCTCTAACCCCACAATCCTTGTGGTGGACGACGACGATCTGGTGCGCGCAATGGTGGCGCATGTGTTGGAACGGCAAGGTTATCGCGTGTTGGGGGCTGCCGACGGCGCAAGCGCGTTGACGCTTTACGTAGAGGAAAAGCCCGACTTGGTCGTGCTGGATATCGCTATGCCGCACATGAGCGGGATGGAGGTGGCCGCCCGTCTGCGGGAGATGCAACGAGAGGAAGGCCACCGCGTGCCGATCATCGTGCTGACCGCTTACGCGCGCAGCTTCTTTGGCGCGGGCGGCACCAGCGTAAACGTGGATAGCTATCTGACCAAGCCCGTTTTGCCCGAAAAGCTGTTGGCTTCCGTGCATCAGTTTTTGGGCGACGACGCTTCCCAGGAAGCATAACCGTTTCCGTCACGCCTGGCGCTATGGGGCCAGTCCTATTTGGGGGCACTCAGTGGGAAGACCATCCCAAAGGTGCTGCCCTGACCGACTTTGCTTTGCACGAAGACGCGCCCGCCGTGTTGCTCCACCACCGACTTAACGATGGCTAACCCCAAGCCCGAACCTCGGATCGCGCGGTCTTGGTGTGGCACGCGGTAAAAGCGCTCAAAGAGCCGTGTTTGCGCTTCCGGTGGGATGCCCGGGCCGGTATCTGCCACCTCGATATACAATTCCTCGTCTTGCACATACGCGCGCACGGTGATCTCACCGCCGCTGGGCGTGTATTTGTTGGCGTTGCTGAGCAAATTCACCAACGCGCGATAAAGCCACTGCATATCTCCGTAGATCGAGGGCAATTCCTTCGGCACTTGGAGCACCAACGTTTGCCCCGCCTCCTGGATGGCCGGGTGCATATCCACTACGCCGCGCTCGATCAGATCGCGCACGTCTATTTCCGTATAGCGCAAGCCGACGCCGCTTTGGATATGTTCCAGATTGAGCAGACTGTCGATCAAATCTTGCATTCGGTGGAGCGCCTGGATGCCCAGCTCGATCAGCTCACGGTTTTCTGCGGAGAGATCGGCCAGATCGCGTTTGAGCATGGTCAAGGCGCTGAGTGTCACGCTGAGCGGATTACGCAGATCGTGGGCGGCGGCACGGGTAAAGTTCACGCGGGCTTGCTCGGCTTCGCGCAGATGGGTCACGTCTTGAATAACCATTACCCAGCCTTCCGGCGTGCGCTTGCGGTCCAAGGATGGAGGCGCGTACACTTGGGAGACGATCACGGAGAGGAAATGAGATTCATTTAGCGTCACCTCAAAAACAGTATGCCCCTCGCCCTCGCGCATAGCGCGGCGCAGCCCTTCGCGCAGCTTGGGGTGCAACGGTGCGTTGCGGAGCGGGGTGCCGATGATCTCTTCTTCGCGCAAGCCGAAGAGCTTTTCAGCCGTGGCGTTGATCAAACTGATATTCCCGTAGTTGTCGGTGGCAATGATCGCGTCGCCGGACGAATCTAACACGGCTTCCAAGCGGCTGGATTGTTCCTTCATGCGCTCATAGAGACTGGCGTTATCCAACGCCACGCCGACTTGGTCCGCAATCGCGCGCAAGACGGTAATTTCCTCGTCGGTAAACTCATACGGTTCGTGGTTCATCACGCTGAGGATGCCCACCACCCGCCCGCGCGCGTGCATCGGGATAAGCGCCATGGCCTGCACCCCTTCGCGCGCAAATTCCGGCACGGCCAAATTGGATTCGTCCGCCACGTCGCCGGTGATGACCACTTCGTCGTTGCGCACCGCCACGCCGGACATGCCTTGCCCCAAAGGAATGCGCATCGGCTCGCTGACAAAGTCATAACGCCAACCGCGTTGGGCGCGCAACACCAGCTCGCCCGCCTCCTCATTCACCAAGCTGATGCCTGCCGAATCGACGCGGATCACGCCCAGCACAGCGTCCAGGGCCGTTTCCAGCGTCACCTCCAAATCCAACGATTGGCTGACGGTGGCTGCCACCGTGTTGATCGCGGCCAACTGCTCCACGCGCCGCCGAATCTCCTCTGAAAGCAGGCGATTTTGGTAGAGCAGGCTGTCCATGTTGTAGTCAAATGAATTATTCATAAGGCAATTGATATATCCCCCAACACGTTTTGGCCTAAAGAGCCTGTCTCTCGCTATAATCTCGCCGTCGCTTTTAGAGTAGCCCGAAAACCGCCGAAAGCGCCAACGCGAGCAGCAACATCGCCAGTAAAACCGTCCAGGCCATCAGCCGCCCGCTTTCTTGCAAGGGGGTCAGCCCGCGTTCACGGGTTTGCACATCCCCGAGCAAGTCTATCCACACGTCTATATTGCGGGCGTCGCGTCGCAATCGGGCCGAATAGGCGTCACGATGCAAAACACGCCAACCCTCGGCGAGATACGGTGCAATGGCTTCTCGCAAGATGCTTTCGGCAGCTTGTGGGTCAATCGGCTCGACTTCCGTCTCGGCAGGGTTTGGGCGTAACATCCCTGGCGTGGGCGTGTTTTCCGGCAACATGGCTTAACCTTCTGGCAGCTTTCACGGTATAGTTTGAGAATGGGCAGCGTATCGCGCCCATTGGCCCATTGTACCGCAAAGTGCCGTTTGTCTTCTGGAGTAAATGCCGTATGTCTTTGTCTCGTAAGCGCAGCCGCCAGCGCGCAACACTCATTGGGGCGGCCATCGGAGTTGTGATCATTGTGACGTTTGTGCTGAGCCTGATCGCCCCTGGCTCCGGCTCTCGCACGCGCACCGTGTCGGACGATTTGCTGGGCACGCCGCCTCCGACGGCGCTTGTCGTGCCCACCGCCGAACCCGATCCGCAAATCGCCGCAGACACACCGTATATTCATAGCAGCGGGCTTTTTCGGGTTTTTCGTCCGGCGGAGCAAGGTTGGACACTAGACGAAAATGCGTCGGTCAACGCCAGCACCATTGCCAGCGTGGTGATCCAAAATTCGCGGCGGCTGATTGTCATCCATAACTATATCCGACCCCAGGTGGAATATGAAACGCCTCAGGCGCTCAGTGAGAATTTTCTAACCGTACAACATTTCGCGAGCGCTTGGCAAGATTACGCTCAGTGGGAAGAAACGGCCCGCGACATCCAGGGCAACAAAGTGATCGTAGACTTCGCTCTGCGTCAGTTGGAAGTAGACTACATCGCGCGTGTGGCTTACTGGGTGCAAGACGGCTGGCTTTTTGTGGCGCGCGTGGTCACGCCGGCCAACAATCCATTGCTTCTGGAGCGGTTGTTTGCGCAAGTGGTGGAGGGCTTTGTTGGCTTTGACGCGCTGATGGCTTTGCCGGCGGACTGGACCGCCCAGGTTGATCAGCGGCTGGGCTACATTCTGCGCCACCCGAACGATTGGCAACATGTGGCCGGAGACGTCGGGCGTCCGGTGACCTTCACGGTAAAAAGCGATGCGGGCACATGGCGTGCCCGCGCCTGGGCGGAAGCCGATCAATCGCTTGCCAACGAAGAAGCAGCACGTGCCTGGCTACTGGAAAATCGAGACGGGGCCGAAGTGCTCAGCGTGCAGCCTGTCAAGCGAGGCGCAGGCGAGGGCTTTGCGCTGGCGTATACCTTCCTCAGCACCACCGGCGATCCGCAAAGCGGACTGATGTTGCTGCTCAATGACGCGGCAGGGACGCTTTTTGTGGCAGATTTGCAAGCGCCATTGCCGGATGTGAACTTGTTAGGCGACGATGTTTCCGATGCGCTGGACGAGGTAACGGCAGCGGCGCGTCAAGCCGTGTTGGAGGGCTTTTGGGTGTTGGAGGAGGATTTGCGCGAAACGGCAGAATGAGTGCCGCGAATCCTGCGGAAAGAAAAACGCCAGCTATTGAGCTGGCGTTTTTTATGTTTGGCGTGCCTGGAGGGATTCGAACCCCCGACCCCTTGTTCCGTAGACAAGTGCTCTAATCCACTGAGCTACAGGCACACTTCCAACGCGCCAAAATGATAGCACAAGCGCGGGGGCTTGACAAGAGTTTTTCGCCGAAGTTCAGATAGGAATTGAGACAGAGCTAGGACGTAAGTCTGCAGAAAAGCGTTCTTTTGGCCTTTATCCTTCCAACGCGCTCTAGCAAACTTAAGGCGCGTTCGGTGAGAATAACTATAATCAGGGAGAGCGACAGAGCAAACCGACAACCTTATGCCCGCAACCCTTCCACAAATTGAGCTGGCGCGCTGGGTCGCGCTGAGCCTTTCCCCGCAGCTCGGCGGGCGCATCTTCACCCGTCTGCTGGCGCACTTCGGCACGGTGGAGGCGATTTTGGCCGCAGACGCTGCCGAGTTGCAAACGGTACGCGGCGTTGGCCCCAAGCTGGCAGCGGCGATTTTGGCGATCGACCTTTCCCGTACCCAGGCGCAACTGACCACATGGCAACAGGACGGGATCGCCGTGTTAGCTCGCGTGCACCCTGACTATCCGCTGCGTTTGCGCGGGGATGACGGCCCCCCCGTGCTTTTCTTACGAGGAACGCACGCTTTGCCCGCGACGCGCGGCGTGGCGCTGGTCGGCACACGGCGTCCGCACGCTGCCGCTAAGCGCTATGCGCAGACGCTCGCGCGTGCCCTGGCGCAAGCGGGGCACTGGGTGATAAGCGGATTGGCGCTCGGCATAGACACAGCCGCGCACCAGGGCGCGCTGGATGGTGACGGGGAGACGCTGGCTGTGCTTGGGAGCGGTGTAAACGTGCCCTATCCACCGCAAAACCGCGCCCTTTTCAACACGTTGGCCGAGCGCGGCGCGCTGCTTTCCGAATATCATCCGCAAGCCGCCCCTTCTGCGGCTACTTTGGTAGCGCGCAACCGCCTTATCAGCGCGCTGAGCACCGCGCTGGTGGTGGTGGAAACGGGCATCAAGGGCGGCAGTTGGCACACGGTGCGCTTTGCACGCGCGCAAGGCGTACCGGTTTTCGCGGTGCAAAGCCGCGCGGCGGGCAATCAGCGCTTGCTGGCCGAGGGCGCATCCCCACTTCCGCCCGAGCCTCTGGCAGCGTGTGCGCGGCTGTTGAAAGCCCTTTCCCAAGCTCCTCCGCGCTAGTGGCTTGCCCCTTGGCTCTGGTCAAGGACGCCAACGCTCTATAGAATTAGAGCACGA
>JALSSH010000383.1 GCA_026984385.1 Ardenticatenia bacterium
CGCCTTGAGCAAACGGGCGGCCAGAGCGGTTTTGCCGTTGCCGCCGCGCCCTTCCACGATCAATAGGCGTTCGGCGGGGTTGTGCAAAAACTCAGCGATCCGCCGCGTCTCGATGTAGCGGTCTTGGAAGTAGTCGGGCGCGAGCAGGGGCGGCTGGTTGATGAACTTGGTGTGGGAGATGGGGCGGTCGGCGGGCTGCCGTTGGAGCGCCATCCGCGCCTGGATGCTCTCATCATGGCGTCGAGCGGCGGCTTCGGGGTCGGCGAGGGTCTGTTCCAGGCGGGCGATCTCTGCGCGCAAAAACTCGGTCTCGTCTTGGGCGCGTTGGCGGGAGTGGACGTCGCTGGTGTGCGCGATGTCGTACTCCACAATGCCCAACCGTTCGCGCAGCAGCTTCAACTCCCCTTCTTCTGTGCGGATGTAGCGCAGGTAGCGGTGGAGCTTGGCGTACCCCTGCGCAAAATCGCCGGTGAAGTCAATGTATTGGATGTTTTCCAGGCGCAACGGCGGGAACGTGTCGGGGTAGAGCAAAAGCGGGATAACCGGCTTTTTGTAGCGTAGCGCACGAGAAAACTCGCTCCGAGAGACTGCCTCTTCCCGCACGCTCATCGGCGAGATGATGTAAAGCAGCGTGGCGCACTTTTGGAGCGCTTTTTCGATGCTGATTTCCCAATCCGCCCCTGGGGGAATATCCTTGTCGTCCATCCAGGCCCCGATCCCATCGCTTTCCAGGGCATCGTGCAACTTTCTGGCGAAGTCTTTGGCGTGTTCGTCTTGTTTGGAATAGCTGATAAAGTGGTCACCGCTCAAGTCAAAGTACGGCATATGCAGGCCTCCACACACGGCAGTAAGTGCGCCCTATTGTGGCACGGGTTCACGGGGTGGGCAACCTTGCGCGGCGCCCCAAGAACGTCCCTCACGCGGGCGGGGCGCGGAACACCAGCCGCGTGCCGACCGCCTTTCCCCTCAGCGCGCGATAGGTGTTGCGCGGACGGGTGGCGTCGTAGATCACGGCGCGCAAGGGCCGTTTGGGTGTGCGGTAAAGCTCCTCGATCTTGCCGCGCATCCCGCCCGTCACGTCCGCGTGGGCCGAAGCGCCCAAAAGCTCGCGCACCTGCGCGTAGTTCGCGTCGTTGATCTCCGCCACGTGTGCCGCTTGCGGATCGCGGTGCGGGTCGGCGGTGTAAACCCCGTCCACGTCCGTCCCGTAAAGCAGCTCCCCGATCTCCAATTTGAGCGCCAAGAAGGTCATCACCTGGTCGCCGGAAAGGATGCGGTAGCGGTGTTGCAAGTCAAAGACCGCGTCACCCCACAGATAGGGGATCAGGCCTGTTTCCAGCGCGTGCAAAATAGGCGTGGCGTGCCAGGCGGTGATGCGCCCGTCGGCGGTGGTGAAAACGGATGAGGTGGCAATCGGACACAACGGCACGTCCTGCGCGTGGAAAATGGCGGCCACTTGCTGGGCCATGTTGAGCATAGAGGCGGTGGTACGCACAAAGCCGAGCGCGTCTTTTTGCGCGTGCGGCGCGTTGAGCTGGTAGGCGCGCGCCAACGGATGCCCGAACGACCCCGCCCCGCTGACCACGATCAGCCGCCCGTCGCTTTTTTTCAGCCAGCGCGCCACGTCGCGGGCGATCTGGCGCACGTGTTTTCGGTTTAACGTGGGGGTCTTGGCGTCCTTGCGCGTGATGACGCTGCCGCCGATCTTCAAAATTTTGCTGCGCGGCACGAGATTTGCCTCCGTTACGGTCTTGCGTGGGGTGCGTAAACGCTCAGCCGCTCGCGCACGGCCACTTGCCCCAGCAACGCCAAAAAGCCGCCCCAAAAGATCGCCAGCGGGATCACCGTTGCCAGGCTCAACGCGCTTGCCAGCGCCGCCGCGACCAGCAAGACCAGCGTATAGCGCGGCGCGGCCAAGGTCATCAGCAGCGCACGGCGCAACGCGGGCCATAAGCGCGGCGTCTCTTGGGCCAACAGCAGCGGCCACACGTACAGTTGCGCGCCCAGCCACAGCGCGCTTGCCAACGCCAACAGCGTCAGCGCCGCGCCCGCCCACACCGAGCGCATCCCGCCGTAAAACGCCACGTTGACCGCCCACACCACGCCCGCCAGCGCGTTGAGCAGCGCCCAACGGAAGCTCACCCAAGCGTAACGG
>JALSSH010000384.1 GCA_026984385.1 Ardenticatenia bacterium
TTTGGACGTGTATCAAGAGCACGCCAAGCGCTACTTTGAGGCCGACTATCACGTGCCGGTGCTTTTCTTCACCCAGGTGATCGGCTTGGCGCTGGGCATTGCGCCGCAGGAGCTGGGCTTTGGGCAAGAATTTGTGGACGCCCAGCCGGTGATTGACAAAATCCGCGACGTGCCACCGCCGCGCAGCAAACCCGCGCGCCGTCCGAAGGGCGCTTTGCCGCTGCCCGTGATGTCGGAGTAGGAGGGGGCGATGAGCGAGCCAAAAGTAGGTGTGTACGTTTGTCATTGTGGGCACAACATCGCCGGCACGGTGGACGTGGAACACGTGGCCGAGTGGGCGCTCGATCTGCCGTATGTGGTGGTCTCGCGCGATGAAAAGTTCATGTGCGCCAGCACCGGCCAAGAGCAGATCGAAGCTGACATCCGCGAATATGGGTTGACGCACGTGGTGGTTGCCTCGTGCTCACCGCACATGCACGAAAAGACCTTCCGCAACGCCTGCGCCCGCGCTGGTCTGAACCCGTACCTTTTCGAGATGGCGAACATCCGCGAGCACGCTTCTTGGGTGCACAGCGACAATCCGGACGCGGCCACCAGCAAGGCCAAAGCCCTGGTCAGCGCGGCAGTGCACCGCGTGGTGCATCACCAGCCGCTAGAGCCGCTGGAGGTGGAAATCTGTCCGGATACGCTGGTGGTGGGCGGTGGCATCGCGGGCATCCAAACCGCGTTGGAGATCGCCGACGCGGGCTATCACGTTTATCTGGTAGAGCGCGAGCCGAGCATCGGCGGACACATGGCGATGTTCGACAAGACCTTCCCCACGCTGGATTGCTCCGCTTGCATTCTGACGCCCAAGATGTTCGACGCGGGCGCGCACCCCAACATCACGCTTTTGACCTACAGCGAGATCGAGGACGTTTCCGGCTATGTGGGCAACTTCACCGTGCGGGTGCGCAAGCGCGCGCGCCACGTGGACGAAGACTTGTGCACCGGTTGCGGCGAGTGTTGGAACAAGTGCCCGATCCGCGTGCTGGACACAGTCTTTGAGGCGGGCTTGGGCTATCGCAAGGCGATCTATCGGCCTTTCCCACAGGCCGTGCCCAAATATCCTGTGATCGACGAGACGCATTGCACATACTTCAAGAACGGCAAGTGCCGCATGTGCGAAAAAGTTTGCCCGACTCAAGCGATCCGCTTTGACATGGAAGACGAGATCGTGGAGCTGCAGGTGGGCAATGTGATTCTGGCGACCGGCTACAAACTCTTTGACCCGCGCCGCATCCCGCAATACGGCTATGGGCGGCTGGAAAACGTCTTCACCAGCTTGGAATTTGAGCGCATGAGCAACGCCGCCGGCCCCACCGAGGGGCGGATCGTGTTGCGCGATGGCGTGACCGTGCCGCAGTCGGTGGCGGTTGTGCACTGCGTGGGCAGCCGTGACAAGAACTACAACGAATATTGCTCAGCGATCTGTTGCATGGCCTCGCTGAAATTCGCGCATTTGGTGATGGAAAAGACCGGCGCACAAGTTTACAACTTCTACATTGACCTCCGCCCCAACGCCAAGGGCTATGAGGAGTTTTACCATCGCGTGCTGGGCGAAGGCGGGCACTTCATTCGCGGCAAGGTGGCTGAGATCACCGACGTAGCGCAATCGGCGGAAGAAGAGGGCAAGCTGATCGTGGTGGCGGAAGATACGTTGCTCGGGCGACAGCGCCGCGTGCCGGTGGATATGGTCATCTTGGCAGCGGGGCTAGAGCCACGCGAAGACGCGCAAGAGCTGGCACAGATGTTCGGCGTGGGGTGCGGCGACACCGGCTTTTTCACCGAGCGACACCCCAAGCTCGACCCTGTGGCAACCGTGACCGAAGGCATCTTCATCGCGGGCGCGTGCCAGGGGCCGAAGGACATCCCCGCTTCGGTGGCGCAAGGCTCGGCGGCGGCGGCGCGTGTGTTGGCGACCATCTCTCAGGGCGAAGTGGAGATCGAGCCGATCCGCGCCGAGATCGACGAGAGCCGTTGTTCGGGTTGCCGCATCTGTAACAACTTGTGCCCGTACAACGCCATTGACTACATCGAAGAGCTGAGCGTTTCGCGCGTCAATCCGGCGCTGTGCAAAGGTTGCGGGACGTGTGTCGCCGCTTGCCCCAGCCAG
>JALSSH010000385.1 GCA_026984385.1 Ardenticatenia bacterium
TAGCTGGAGGTCGGCGTCAACCATCATGCGGATCAGTTCCTCAAACGTCACTTGCGGCTCCCAACCGAGCACTTTTCCGGCTTTGCTGGCGTCCCCCACCAGCAAATCCACTTCCGCCGGACGCATGAAGCGCGGGTCTTGCACGACGTAATCGTGCCAGTCCAACTCGACATAGTCAAACGCGACCGAGACCAGCTCTTCGACGGCGTGCGTTTCGCCGGTGGCGACGACGTAATCGTCCGGCTTATCTTGTTGGAGCATGAGCCACATCGCGCGCACATAGTCGCCCGCGTAGCCCCAGTCTCGCCGTGCGTCCAAATTGCCGAGCCGCAGCTCGTCGGCCAGCCCCAATTTGATGCGCGCCACGTTGTAGGTGACCTTGCGCGTGACAAACTCCAACCCACGACGGGGGCTTTCGTGGTTAAAGAGGATACCACTGGTGGCGTGCAGGCCATAACTTTCGCGGTAATTGACCGTGATCCAATGCCCGTACACTTTCGCCACGCCGTAAGGGCTGCGCGGGTAGAAGGGCGTTGTTTCGCGCTGGGGCACTTCGCGCACTTTGCCGAACATCTCGCTGCTGGAAGCCTGGTAGAAGCGGATTTCGGGATTGACGTGGCGGATGGCGTCCAGGATGCGGGTGACGCCCAGCGCGGTCACGTCGCCGGTGAAAACCGGCTGGGTCCACGACGTTTGGACAAAGCTTTGGGCCGCCAGATTGTAAACTTCGTGCGGCTCGCATTCTTGCAACGCCAGTTGCAGCGAGGTTTGGTCGAGCATATCGCCGGAGATAAGCGTGATTTTGTCCTGGATGTGCTCGATACGGGCAAAGTTGAGCGTGCTGGTGCGTCGCACCAATCCAAACACGTCGTAGCCCTGTTCGAGCAAGAACTCGGCCAGGTAGGAGCCGTCTTGTCCGGTGATGCCTGTGATAAGCGCGCGTTTCGCCATGTTTTACTTGTCTCCTGGCTGACGACCGGCGCGCGGAGGAAGCCCCATGCGTTGCCGCCAGTCGTTGAGAATATCGAGCAAACTTTGTTCAAAGGGAATGGTCGGTTGCCAAGCCGTGTGCGCGTGCAATTTACCGAAGTCTCCCACGCGGCGCGGTATGTCCGAGGGCCGCAGACGGGCAGGGTCCGGACGCACGTCGATCTCGGCGGTGCTATAGCTCAGCAGGGTGTCCAGCAGATATTGGATGCTGTAGCCGCGTCCGCTGCAAATGTTGTAGGCTTCGCCTGCCTGCCCTTGCCGCAACAGCAGTGCGTAGGCGCGCACCACGTCGCGCACGTCGGTAAAGTCGCGCTCGGCGCTGAGATTGCCCACGTACATCACCGGCTCGCGCTTGCCCGCCTCAATCGCGGCGATCTGGCTGGCGAAGTCCGCCGCCACAAAGCCGCCGCCCTGGTGTGGCCCGATGTGGTTGAACGGACGCGCACGGATCACGGGCAATTGGTAGCTCAAGTAGTATTGTTGCCCGAGCAAATCTTGCGCCGCTTTGCTAACGCTATAGGGGTTGGCCGGCGCAAAGGGGCACGTTTCGTCCAACGGGGCGGTGCGTCCGCCAGCCGCGCCGTACACTTCCGCCGAGCTGACGATCAGCGTGCGCGGACGCAAGTCCTGGTTGATCAGCGCCTGAAGTAAGTTGACTTGAGCGTGGATGTTGTTTTCCAACGTGCGCCAGGGGTCTTGGAAGGACTGCGGCACACTCGCCAGCGCGGCCAGATGCACCACCCAGTCCGGACGCACGTCCGCGATCAGCGCGTGCACGGCGTCCGCGTCGCGCAAGTCGGTGTGATGTTGGACGATTGGACGTCCATCGAGGCGCGGATTTTGGCCCGGAGGCAAATAAACGCTGGCGTGTAAGGTCAAATCTTGCTGTGTGAGCAGGTGTTCGATCAGATGGCCGCCGACGAAACCACCCGCGCCCGTGATGAGCACTCGCACGTGTTTCCCCCTTGTGTGTGGAGTTTAAGCGGCGGAGATTATAAGCGGCTTCGCGGAGTGGGGCAAGGCGCATTCCCCGCCGCATGGTGAGCGTTGGCCTGACGTGATGAGCGCGGGCGGGGACGACGCCGCAGCGCGGCGTCGCGGCGGCGGGCATTCGCCCGCCGCCGCAGTGGGCGCGCCGCCGTGCGCCTATCGGCGCACTA
>JALSSH010000386.1 GCA_026984385.1 Ardenticatenia bacterium
TCTGAACTACCCGCGCGCCAAACGCGCCCGCCGTCTGAACACGATCTGGTTTGTGTTGGCGCTGGCCCCAGCGCTGGCCTCGATTGTGCTGATCACGCTGTTGGCCCAGCGTCTGGCGATCAATGGGCCGGACTTGCTCTCTGGCGCCTCGGTGGTGGCGCAAGTGGGCTTGGGGTTGGGCAGCATCATTGCAGGCCGCGAGCTGCTCAACGACTTGATTTTGAAGGGCGCGACGGTTTCTTGGCACGGACAGCTTACCTTTTTGCTGGCCTCGCTCTTTTTGGCGGTGGTGGTGCTGTTCTACTTCCTAGCGCCGCCCGCCGCCGCCACGATTTACAACATCTTCGGCCAACAAGCTATCGAGGAGGGCAACGCCGCCGAAGCCGAGCTGTACTTGGAGTCCGCCGCCCGCCTAGACCCCGACCCACACGCCGCCGCGCTGCTTGAGGTCGGCTGCCTCTATCAGGCGCTCGGCGCACCGGAACGCGCCCAAACCGTTTTCGAGCGCGTACTCGAAGCGGACTCGCGCTTGTTGTTGGCGCGCTATCACCTGGCCCAGCTCTACGTTGACCGAGGCGACACCGACCGCGCCTTGCAATTGCTGGAAGATGGGTTGAACTTGCTCGACCGCGCCCGTGACCTGATGGAACAAGGCGACGCCACCTTCCTCCCCAGCGTGGATACGCCCGCCAAAGCCGATGAGATGGAATATCTGTTGCGCCTGGCACGCGGGCGCGCCTATCTGCACACGGACGCGCCGGAACAAGCGCGCGCCAACTTGCGCGACGCCGAAGAACTTTTCAGCGCCTTGCAAGAACAAAGCACCAGCGCCCAGGCCGTCCCGCTGGATCAGTTCGACTTGGCTTGCGGCCCGCACGACGACCGCCGCGCTTACGTGCTGGGCACGGAGCTGAACTTGCATTACTATCTGGCGCTGACTTATGATGCCTTGTGTGACGATCCGACCACGGTCCAGGCCGCCCAAGAAGAATGGCGCTACGTGCGCAACGGACGCCCGACCAACAGCCGTCAAGAAGCGTGGCGCGACGAGGCGATCCGCCGCCTTTCTAGCGGCGAGACGTGCGAAAACAACTACGGCCTGACCGTTAGCGCGCTGGACACTTTGGGGTTACCCTCTCGCCGCTGAACGGCGCACCGGCTGCACACTGTACACGGAGCGAAGAGCTATGCGCATACGGAACATCCTCAGCTTGCTTATTGCGGCCCTGCTTTTGGGGCTGGCCGCCTATCCTCACGCCGCCGCCCAAGACTTCGACCCGCGCGGCAATCCGGACGAACCCGTCCATCTGGTGCTGATGCTCACCGACGAGGCCGAGGCGAATATCAACCGCATGGACTGGGACGTGAACGCCTTTGCGCCCGTGCAACCCGGCACCGCCGCGCGTGCCAGCGATTTTATCGAGGTGGCCGGACGGACAACGCTCACCATTCTTTGCGCTGACCTGACGCTGATCGAGCAGCACGGCAGCGAAGTTCCGCGCTGTGAGCCTTACGCGCCCGAGCCGGCCTTCTTCTACGTGGACGACCCCACCTGGAGCATGACGGCCAACCCCGCCAGCAGCATCACGGTTTACCCGTCGGAGCTGGCTAACGTGCCCGAGGGCGTGAACCCGAGCGCTTATAGCCTGGTCACGCTCAGCGGCGAGGCGCTCAACACGGTCACCGCCCAGGCCAACGCGATCATGGGGTTGAGCATCTCGCCGGCGGCAAAGGCCTTTGCGCTCGCCAGCCTCTATCGCAGCCGGGGCATGGCGCTGGAAGCGCTAAGTATGCTCCAAGCGCTGCCGGACGTGCAATGCAGCGCGCGCCGTCCTTCGGTGGACGCGCAAGCCGTCGGCGATCCGTTAGCTGCTTCGCCGATAACCTATTTGCGCATGGGGGAACTTTACGACATTTTGGGGTTGCGCGATGACGCTTTGCGCAACTACATTTGCGCGGCCACGCGCGCCGAAGAAACCAACGACGCGGCTACCTTGGCGCTGGCCTTCGCCCGCCAAGCCAACCTCACCACCGATCCGGTGCACGCCATTGAGCTATATCAGCAGGCGATCAACTACTACGCGGGGTTGGGCGCGATGAACGACGCCAACGCGCTGTTGGAAATTTGCGGGCTGCGCAACTGCACGCT
>JALSSH010000387.1 GCA_026984385.1 Ardenticatenia bacterium
TAAAGCACAATTGCTCTTTGACTTGGAAGCGCGACGCTCGATCTCTTTGTGGGGGCTAAACGAGACCGCCGACGGCAACTTGCAGCCCTACGAGATCACCGTTGAGGCGGGAGATACGTTTACCCCCTTGTGGCTAACGTTGGACGCCGAGCACAACCTCAGCGGCCAGCGCACCGGCGACACGCTCCGGCTCACCAACGCCACCTCGATCACGTTCGAGAAAGTGCCCGCGCCCAGCGGCACATACTCGATCAGCTTTGTGGCGGAAAACGTGGCCGGAGAAAAAACGCTCGGCGAAAACACCGTACAGGTCAACAACGACGGCCTAGACCCGTCGCTGCGCGGTTTTACCGACGTAAATTTCGGCGTGAATTTCCTCTATCCTTCGGATTGGATTCGCCCACGCTTCACGCCGGACGGCGAACGGCTTTTCACCGCGCACCTGGAATCCAACACCGTGCTCAGCCTCTACCCGTACACGGACGTAAACTCCGCGCAGGAAACTGAGGCCGCCGTCCGCGCCAGTTGGAACACGTTGGAAAACTTGCAGATCGTGCAATCGCGCGAGGTCGAGATCAACGGCCTGCCGGCTTACGTCACCGACTACACCTACGACTATCAGGGGCAAAAGCGCATGGGCGCGGTCATCGCGATCTACGTGCCCAGCCAGGGCGTGGGCTATGCCTTTGACTTGGACGCGCCGATGGACAACACCGCTCCCGCTCAACAAGCGTTGCAAGCGTTGATCGGCAGCATCAACTTCTTTGACCCGCAAAGTGAGATCGGCCAAAGCGCTTGGCAGACCGTGACGCTGGCCGAGGGCTTGGTTTCCTTCCCTGTGCCCACCGGATGGGTGCAAGAACAAACGGATGGCTGGGTGCTTTACGGCCCGCCGAGCGACAAAGCCGTCTTTGTGGGCTTGAACGCTACGCCCGCTTCCGGCAACAGCTATCAGTCCATCGCGGAATATTGGCTGGGGCAGTTGCAAAGCAATCGGCAGAACGTGCAGGTACTCGCCAGCGAGCCGTACTACATCGGCGGGCGAGAGTGGCACGTGGTGGTCTTCACGTATGAGGGCGCGCAAGAGATCGGCGGCGCGTTCTTCACCACCACCGCCGGCGGCAAAGACATCACCTTCTGGATCGAGGCGCCGAACGCACAATTCGACGCGCTCTATCAGGACGTGTTCTCGGTGATCATCGGCGGGTTTACGCTCAACGGATAGCTTCGTGGGGTGTTGTTCTGCCGAAATGCGGTTTAGCCCAGCGGCGCGCAAACGCCGCTGGGCTGCGTTTTGCTCGAAGCGCTCAATTGCCGAGCGTGAGGGTTTGGCTGCTGACCACCACCGGCACATTAGGCGTGGCGTCGTAATAGCGCAAGAAGCGCGAGACCTCCGGCGCTTCGGCCACGTCGTAGGGGCGGAAGTTTTCCACCCAGCGATAGCCGACCGACTGGTAAAGCAGTTGCACGGTCACGGTATACGAGCCGTTGGCCTCACCGACCGCGATCGCATACTCGACCGTGTCGCCGCCACCGGCAAAGTCGGCGTCGTCGGCTGCCGCTCCATAGACGGCAATGTCCGCTTCGGCGGCCTCTTTGTCGAAGCCGTCCGGCAACAAGCGGTTGTCCTTGAGATAGCCCGCGCCGCGCAACAACGTTGTGGTGACCTCGTCTTCGGCAGTGCGCATGATCGTCTCGTAAATTTGCACCTGCTCGGGCGTGTTGATGGTCTGGTAGTGCGGCTCGTAAGCGCTGGGGTCGGCGTCGTTGTCGTTGCCGAGGATGCGCCCGTTCGGCTCAAACGCGCCGGACTCAAAGACCTTTTGCCCGTCCGCATCTCGTACCACCACATGTAGCCAGGCACGGCGCGCAGGGTAGCCGGTGGGGAACTTGTGCCCGGCCAAGTTGGTCACTTGCACCGCAAACCGCAACTCGCCCTCGGCGATGGCCGCGTCTTGAACGGTGACAGTAGCCGTGCTGTTTTGGAGCTGCTCGATGGTGCGCGTGATGGTCGCGGCGAAATGTTCCCGCGAGGCCGTGACGTCCAGCTCCTCGCCGAATTTTTTCAGCAGCGTGAGCACGTAGGTGTTGCCGCCGACGAAATAGTGCTGGGCAAAGGGGCTGCGCGGCGGCCCACCGGTCACCGAA
>JALSSH010000388.1 GCA_026984385.1 Ardenticatenia bacterium
TTCCTCCGAGCTGCTGCTCAGTGAAGGGATCGCGCTGATCCTGATCGCGCTTTACGCGGGCAGCGTGATCTACGCGCTGCGCACTGAAGACGACGCGATGGAAGAAGCCGTTGAGCACCACGAACCCCAATGGACGATGGGCGTAGCGGTGGCCGTGCTTGCCGCTTCAACCGCCGGAATTGTGATCATGTCGGAGTTTTTGGTGAGCACGGTCGAGCCGGTCGTGCAACAGCTCGGCTGGAGCGAGCTTTTTGTCGGCGTGATCATCGTGCCGATCATCGGCAACGTGGCCGAGCACTTGGTCGCGGCGCAGATGGCGATCAAAAATCGCATGGAGATCGGGATCACGATTGCGTTGGGGTCGTCGTTGCAAATTGCGCTTTTTGTGGCGCCGGTGTTGGTTTTTGTGAGCTTGCTTTTTGAAAAAAAGCTGGTGCTCGCCTTTTCTATGCCGGAGGTGATCGCGTTGGCGGCGGCAAGCTATATTGCGGCGTTGGTGGCCGAAGACGGCGAGTCCAACTGGTTTGAGGGGCTGATGTTGTTGGGCGTGTACGTGATTATCGGGCTGGCGTTCTTCCTGTTGCCGCAAGTGTCCGCGCACTAGCGCCTCGGCGTAGGGCGCGCCCCCACGCCCCGCGCGCTTTTTCGGGCGAAAAAGCGCGGCAAAAAGCCGACTTTGCGCTGGCGCACGGCAGCGCGGGGCGCAGGGGCGGACCGCCCCTGCTGGGGACGTGGGGGCAAAACCCCCGCCCCGCCCGCACCTCACAGCCCGCCTACAGCGGGATATTGCCGTGCTTTTTGGGCGGGAGCGTGTCGCGCTTGTTTTGCAACATCGCCAGCGCGTTAATCAGGCGCGGGCGCGTCTCCGAAGCCAAGATCACGTCGTCGAGATAGCCGCGCGCCGCCGCCACATAGGGGTTGGCGAAACGCTCGCGATATTCGGCCACCAACTCGGCTTTACGCGCGACGGGGTCTTCGGCTTGGGCCAACTCGCGGCGAAAGATAATGTTCACCGCGCCGTCCGGCCCCATCACCGCCAGCTCAGCGCTCGGCCAGGCGAAGTTTAGGTCGCTGCGCAAATGCTTGGAGTTCATCACGCAATATGCGCCGCCGTAAGCCTTGCGCGTCACGACGGTGATCTTGGGCACGGTTGCCTCGGCGTAGGCAAAAATGAGCTTGGCGCCGGCGCGGATGATGCCGCCGTGTTCCTGTTCTGTGCCGGGCATGAAGCCGGGCACGTCCTCAAACGTGATCACGGGAATATTGAAGGCGTCGCAAAAGCGGATGAAGCGCGCGGCCTTTTCGCTGGCCTTGATATCCAGCACGCCAGCAAGCACCATCGGCTGGTTGGCGACAATGCCCACGCTGTAGCCGCCCAAACGCGCAAACCCCACCACGATATTGGCCGCGTAGTGTTCGTGAATCTCAAAAAAGCGCCCCTCGTCCACCACCAAGCGAATTACTTCCTTGATGTCGTAGGGCTTGGAAGGGTCGTCCGGCACGATTTCATTAAGCGCCTCCTCGGTACGCAGTGGATCGTCGGTGGTCGGCTCGAAGGGCGGGTCTTCCATGTTGTTCTGCGGCATATAGCTGAGCAGCTCGCGCACCAAAAAGAGCGCGTCCTCCTCACTGTTGGCCGCCACATGGCTGACGCCGCTCTTGATGTTGTGCGTCATCGCGCCGCCGAGTTCCTCAAAGCTCACGTCCTCATGCGTGACCGCGCGCACCACGTCCGGCCCGGTCACGAACATATACGAGGTGTCCTTGACCATGACGACAAAATCGGTCAGCGCGGGGCTATATACCGCGCCGCCCGCGCACGGCCCCATGATCAAGCTGAGCTGGGGCACAACGCCGCTCGCCAACGTGTTGCGCAGGAAAATATCGGCGTAACCGGCCAAGCTGACCACGCCTTCTTGGATGCGCGCGCCGCCCGAGTCGTTCAGCCCGATGATCGGCGCGCCGTTTTTCATCGCCATATCCATAATCTTGCAAATTTTCTCGGCGTGCACTTCGCTCAGTGAGCCGCCCATAACGGTAAAATCCTGGGAGTAAACGTAAATCAGCCGCCCGTTGATCGTGCCCCAGCCGGTGATCACGCTGTCGCCCAGATATTGGCGCTCCGGTACGTCCATGCCGAAGTTGCGT
>JALSSH010000389.1 GCA_026984385.1 Ardenticatenia bacterium
GCCCTCCCCGCCCAGCCGAAAGCGGCTCGGCACACCGAAGGGAGAACGCATCGCGGCGGCCACCGCTTGCCCAAAGCGCGTCAAGCCGAGCGTGGCTTGCACCCCGCCCACACACGCCGCGCCGCTTTGCGCCAACGCCTCCACGCAGCGGCGCACATAGTCCCGCGCGATCAGAGCGTGCCCGTCTACCCGCACGATCACCTCGCCGCGCGCGCGCTCCAGCGCCAAATTGAGCGCGTGTGCTTGGGTGCGCTGGGGATTTTCCAGCAAATGCGCGTTTGGCGCGCCCGCGATCATCGCGCGCACGATCTCCGGCGTGCCGTCGGTGGAAAGGCCGTCCACGATCAGCACCTCCAACCGCTCGGGGGGGTAGTCTTGGCTCAGGACGGCGCTCAACACCCGCCGAATGGCGCGCGCCTCGTTGCGCACAGGCAAGATCACTGTGACGGTTGGGAGCGTTTCCGCCATGCGGGTATCTTCCTCCGTGTGTTCCACGCCAACAGCGCTAACACCGTCGCCAGCGCCGCTCCGCTCACCGCCGCGCCGAGCCGCCGATGCCGCATTTGGTAGCGCAACTCGACGGTGTGTTCCCCAGCAGGCACGGGCACGGCCATAAACGCCAGGTTCGCGCGGTAAAGCGGCGTCGGGACGCCGTCAAGCTGCGCGTGCCACCCGGGATACCACGTTTCGGCGAGCACCAAATAGGCGGGCGCGTCCGCGAGCGTCTCGCAGCGGATCACGTTTGGGAGCGGGCGGGTGCACGTGGGCGCGGGCAGGGCGGCGCGCGCGAGGTCAGCGCGAAGCGCTGGGCGACGTGCGCGCCGCACGGGGGCGGGCGACGTCGGCGCGGCGCTTGGCGTCGCGCCGGCTAGGTCGCCCCCGCTAAGCACCACCGCGCGCGCAGGGTCCCAGTCTGGTGCGAGCAAGGCCGCGTGGGCCGCGTCGTCGTCCGGCGCAAACACCGCTTCGCGCACCAGCCAGGCGCTGCGCGGCGTGTACGGTGCTTCCGCCGTGTTCCCATCCACCGCACGCCACCCCCCCGGCTGTACGCCGTGCACCGTTCCAACGCCCGCCGCTTGCAAAAGCGCGCCGGCCTCTTCACCCCGCGCCTCGATCAAGTCCAGATAGGCGCGATGGTAGCGCGGCAACAGCGGATCGTTGTTGTTGAGCACGGCCAGCCCGTCCAGCATATTGAGCGCGGGCAAACGTGAAGCGCGCAGCTCCTCCAATCGCCGCACCGCCACGCGGTAGTCGCGCACGTCGAAAAAGCCTTCCATCGGTGGAACGCCCGCCGCCTCATCGTCCTCATCTGTCCCGAACGTGGTGCGGTAAAGGTGCTCAGCGAACCAGTAAACTCGCCCCTCCGCCTCTGCCGGACGCGGCGCGAAAAACTCAGCGGGCGCGGTCGGGTTCAAGCCCCAGGCCGCCCAAACCAGGTCGGCGATGACAAAGAGCAGCACGGCCACCTGCCACACACGCCGCCGACCATCTGCGCTTGGTTCAGGCTGCGCGAGCGTCAGCAGCGCGGCAATTGCCACCCCGATCCCCAGCGCGATCAGCCCGCGCCCCAGCACGTGCAGCGCCTCCGAGTTCACATCGCTCAGCGCCAGCCCGAGCGCCGCCATCGCCGCCATGCCGCCGCCGCCCGCCGCCGTCAGACGCGACCAAAAGACCACGCGCGGACCCAGCCGCCAATAGTCCACGCCGCGCGCCGCCAACACGGTGAGCGCAAAAACCGGCAAGATCAACCAGCGTTCCGGCTCGCGGAACGTGTCAAAGGTGGGCACGTGCGCGTAGAGCGCGCGGTAAAGCGGGCCGCTATACGCCCCCGTCGCCAACACCAAGCCGACCAGCGCCACCCCACCCCAAAAGGGCGCATCCGCCAGGCGCGGATCGCGCACCCCGAGACGGCGCGCCCGTCCCCACGCCCAGAGCGCCGCCATGCCCGCCAGCAATGGCACAAGCCCGAAGTAGGCCACGTCCTCGAAGTAAATGCCGTCGGTAAGGTAGCTTCCGTCGGCGGGCGTGCCGAAAAAATGCGGACTGAGCAGCGTCAGCAACCGCAACGGGTGATACGAAAGATTGGTCAGGGTGGCGTAATCCAGACCCGCCGAGCGCTGCGATTGGGCC
>JALSSH010000390.1 GCA_026984385.1 Ardenticatenia bacterium
CCAACACGGTCAGCGTGCACGGACGCATCACACGCAACCCATTGGTGTATCCGTTTTATGCAGGGATGGGTTTGTTAGGTTTTTTGGTCGTAGCTCTAACGGCGAAAAGGTTGGTGCAACGACGCCAACGTCAACGCCACCCCGCTCAAGGACAATTGGCTATTTTGCGCGTAGATACAACTTCCCACTTTGACGAGGAGATTTGGCGAGTTGATCTGTCCGCTTACCGTTCCAACACCATCCACATCAAACGGCGATCTTTGCCCCGCGACGTGCCAATTACCTCGCTTTGGATCACGTGCGACGATGAGCACATGGCAAAACGCGGTGCGGTGCGAGTGACGGTCAAGCGAGGCAAGGACGTGTTAATAGCCGATCGCTTGCTCGCGCCCGGGCAAAGTCTTCCCTTGCGCACTGTGTCTACGGCTGCAATCTGGGAAGATGGGCAAAATGCTCCTGTGTCAGAAACCGTGCACTATGTACTGGTCAAAGACTCTGATTCTCTAGGAGCGAATGGAATGGGGCTAGGCGGCGGTGCTTTTTTCTAGGTTCTGTAAACACCTGAAAAAAATCCCAGCTCGATGCGTCCAAAATATTTGCCCAGTCTTTGCCTAACGGCTTTCGTATTGATAATCCCCCGGCGCATTTGATCTTCGGCGGTGTGTTCGCTTACTTTGGCATATAATAGAAGTTGTGTACGAGTTGCCGAGAGCAGCCGAACTCGAAACATTCTATAAATTTAGCCGATTGGAGAATAGGAACGATGAAAGTTCGCGTATTGTTTGTATTTTTGCTCGTGGCGGCGCTTTCTGCGGTCAGTTTGGGGAGCGCAGCCGCCGGAGGCGGCACACAAATTCGGGCCATCACCACCGACGCGGTCACGCTCTATGCCGAGCCGAATACGATTTCCGACGTGGTAGCCGAAGTGCCCGCCTATAGCTTGGTAGACGTGTTGAAAGCCGACGAGACCGGCGCTTGGCTTGAGGTGGCCGCCGCCGAGGGAACGGGCTACGCTATGGCCGACGAGCTGCTGGTTTTGAATTTGCCCTTGCTTGCGGACAAAATGGTGGCGAACGCACGGCGCGGCGCGGTTTCGCTTTTCGCCACCCCCAAGATCGGCGAGGATTTCCTCCAGGCCCTGCCCAATGGCACAATGGGCACGGTGCTGGGCGTTTACGGTCAGTGGCTCTACGTTGCCACCGACGCGGGCACGGGGTGGTCGCTTGCTTCTTCTTGGGATGACGCACCGGAAGACACAGCGCGCGCTATGGTGCATCTGCGCCGCAACCCCGAGCTGGGCGTTTTCGCCGCACCCCAGATCGGCTCGGACATGGTCGGCACGCTGGCCGACGGCGCGGTCGTCTGGGTGCTGGGCACAGAAGGCGAATGGGCCACCGTGATCATGCCGGACGGCTCGCAAGGTTACGTGATCGCCTCCAACTTGTCCCCGCTGGCCGAAACGATGGTTGACGCCGTCGGCGGGCGGCGTGGGCGCGGCCAAGCAGCGCTTTTTGACGCACCGGACTTTGGCGCAAACCTGTTGGCACAACTCGACAGCAGCGCGTCGCTCGTCTTTTTGGAAAAAGTGGACGACTTCTGGATCAAGGTCTACAGTCCGCAATACGGCGTGGGCTATGGCCTGGCGGACTACTTCGGCCCGGTGTACTTCCCCGCCACTGTGCAAGTGCAAGACGCGGTGGTGCGCGCCGGCCCCAACGACACCGTTTACAACGCGATCGCGATCTTAAACGCCGAAACGCCCGTTGTGGTCACGGGCATCAGCGAAAGCGGCGCTTGGCTCAATGTGGCGTTGCCCTGGGACGAGATCGACTTCCCCTGGTACGGGGTGGACGGCTGGATGCGCGATTATCTGTTTTGGAACGAGGGCGGAGAGATGACGGTAGACACGACTTTGCTCTCCGTGACCGAATAGTTCCTCCGTTCTCGCAGGCTCGGAATGCCCGCCCTGGTTGCACGGGGCGGGCTTTTTTGTCCTCTAGTACCAAAGTACCGCAAAACCACCCGAAACCTTTTGCCCCCTGTGCAGTCGGTATAGGCAGAACAGCACACATAGCAAGGCTGCAATTTAGGAGGCAGTGATGAAAATGAACACTCGCACATTGGCACAAG
>JALSSH010000391.1 GCA_026984385.1 Ardenticatenia bacterium
CAAATTCTGACGGGGGCAGCGGCTCGTTGCCGCTCAACGGCTGGCTGAGCGGGGCGTCCGCGCCCATTTCTTGGAGCACATGGGCGTTAAAGAGCGTGAACCAGGCGTCGATCTCTTGCTCGCTCAGCCCGTGCCCGCGCAAAATCTCGCGCATCTCCTCGAAGTTCGCCTCCGGCGCAAAGCCCCGACACGCTTCGCATCCCTCGCCGTAAGCGGGGCAGATGGCGTTGCAGCCTGCGCGCGTGATCGGCCCGAGGCAAGGCTTGCCGTGCTTATTTAGGCACGCATTTTCGCGCAATTTGCATTCCACACAAAGCGGGTAGTCCGGCAACTTGGGCGCGCGCCCCTGCAAAATCCGCTGCACGATGCGCAAAAACTCGAAGCGGTCAATCGGGCAACCCGGGATAACCGCGTCCACCTCGATCACCGCCGAGATCGGGCGCGCGGGGTAGCTTTCGTACATCTCCTTACCGTGCTCGCCGTAAACGTAGGCTTGCACGCTTTCTAGCGCCCAGCGGTTGCGGATGGTGTTCACGCCGCCCAGGTGCGCGCAAGCCCCCAACGCGATCACCATATCGGCCTGGGCGCGAATTTTGCGCAAGCGTTCCTCGTCGCTGGGCCGCGAGCACGAGCCTTCTACAAACGCGATCTGATAGTCTTCGCCCTTTTCGCTCATCGCCTCGCGGAACTGCACGATCTCGATCTGGTCGAGCAGCGCCAGGTGCGTTTGCAGCAGGTCTACGACCGTAAGCTGGCAACCTTCGCAGCTCGTGAAGTCAAAGAAGGCCACTTTGGGTTTGGCTGCGCTCATGTCAAAGCCTCCTCTACGGCCAGCGCCTCGGCGTAGGTCCAGGAGGGGCCGTCTTGGCAGGCGTAGCGATGGTTGACCTGGCAATGCCCGCATTTGCCGACCCCGCACTTCATGCGGCGCTCAAAGCTCATCCAAATCTGGTCGGGCGTCAAGCCCTTGCCCAGCAACTCCATCGTCACAAAGCGGTACATGATCGGCGGCCCGATGGTGATGGCGATGGTCTTGTAGGGGTTGATCTCGATGTGCTCAAAAAGCGTCGTGATCACGCCCACGTGCCCTTGCCAATCGTCGTCGGGGTGGTCAACCGTGACGAGCAGCTCCACGTCGTCGCGCGCTTCCCATTCGGCCAGCGCGTCGCGGAAAAGCAGCTCGGCGGGGTTGCGCGCGCCGTAAAGGATCAGCAAGCGCCCGAAGTCGTCGCGGTTGTCCAACACTTGGTCAATAACCGAGCGCGCAGGGGCCAGCCCCAGCCCGCCCGGGGCGATCAGCAGATCGTGCCCGACGAACTCCTCCATCGGGAAGCCGCGCCCAAATGGGCCGCGTATGCCCATCTGGTCGCCGACTTTCAGGGTGTGGATGACGCCGGTCACGTCGCCGGCTTTGCGGATGCACAGGCGGAACGTTTCGTCGGTGCGGCTGGGTGAGGACATCACGCTAATCGGCACTTCGCCCACCCCGGGCACCGAGACCATCACGAACTGGCCGGGCACTTGGCCCAAGTTTTGTCCATTTGGGAGACGCACGGTGAAGACTTTTTCCAACGCGGTTTCCCGACGAATATCCACGATCTCGGCCATCACCGGCAGATAGATCGAGCTGTGGCCGTCGTAGGGGCGGGGGGTGAGCGTGGTGGTCTTGGTCGGATATGCGGCTGTGGTCATGGCGTCCTCCTACCCGCTCGTTTCCGTTTGCTTTTCGTCGGCCAGCGCGTTGAGCGTGCCCGGAATGGTGATGTTGACCAGGCAGGCGCGTTCGCAACGCCCGCAGCCGGTGCAACCACCCATGCCGTGCACCTGCTTGAGGTAGCGCCCTTTGCGCATCACACGGTGGCGCACGCGGGCGGCCTTTTTCTCGCGGAAGTTGTGCCCACCGGCCACCAACGCGAACTCACGCAGTTGGCAAGAATCCCAGATGCGCACGCGCTCGCCGTCTTGCATGTTCACGTCCACCTGGTCTTGCACGTCAAAGCAAAAGCAGGTGGGGCAAACATTGGTGCACGAGCCGCAAGCCAAGCACTTTTCCCCCAGCTCTTCCCACAGCGGCGCGTTGAAGTTCAGCGCCAAAAGCGAGGGAATCTGGTCGC
>JALSSH010000392.1 GCA_026984385.1 Ardenticatenia bacterium
GGAGACATTTGTCGGTGACAATGCTGCATGGGCATTAGGAAAACTGCGCGATGTTCGCGCTGTCGAACCTTTAATCGACACCCTAAACAATAAAACCCCAGATTCTCACACTAGTGCAGCTTGGGCCTTGGGGCAAATAAGTGACTCTCGCGCCGTTGAACCTCTCATCAATGCCCTGCATAATCATAAAAATAAATATGTCCGCTTACACGCTGCTCTAGCACTGACGACAATGAATGATGCTCGCGCCTTCGAACCTCTAATTAACGTTCTAAGCAATAAGAATGAAGATAGACAAGTACGTGATAGCGCCGTTCATGCACTGGTTGTGCTAGGAAGGCAAAATGTTGAACCTTTGCTCCGTCTCCGCAATAATGAGGACGCATGGACCCGCTATCTTGTCGTTGGTATTCTTGAAAAACTGGGTAATCCTCACGCCACCGAAGCTCTAATTAATGCTCTACACGATGAAACATGGTTTGTTCGCCTAACTGCTATCGAAGCATTAGGAAAGCTGCGCGACCCTAGCGCCGTCGCCCCTCTCATTCACGCCCTGCGCGATGAAGATTGGCGTGTCCGCAAAGCTGCCGCCGACGCACTGGAGCGCATCGGCACGGAGGAAGCGCTCGCGGCGGTGAAGGAATACCGCAAGCGCGAAGGGGGCTAGGGGGCTACTCCGCGCCCGGGCGCAAGCGCTCCAGCTCGCCGCGCTGCAAGGCGCGCATTTGCGCGTAGTTGGTCATGTCCATGTGGATCGGCGTCACGGCCACGTACCCTTGCGCCACCGCCCAAAGGTCCGTGCCCTCTTCGCTCATGTCGCCGGTCGGCGCTTGCCCGCCGATCCAATAGTACGGGCGCCCGTAAGGGTCAACGCGCGCGATCAGCTCATCGTTATATTGGCGCAGCCCCTGCCGCACCACCCGAAAGCCCTTGATCTGCTCCAGCGGCAGGGGCGGCACGTTCACGTTGAGCAAGGTCAGCGGGGGCAGCGCTCGCCACAAGCCCAGCGCCACCAACTGCTGCGCAATCGCCGCCGCCGCGCTGTAGTTCGCGTCCTCCGAAAAGTCGTCCAACGAAAAGGCCATCGCCGGTTTGCGCCCGATCACGGCCTCAAAAGCCACCGAGACCGTGCCGCTATAGGTCAGGTCTTGGCCCATGTTGCCGCCGCGATTGATGCCCGAAACCACCAGGTCAATCGGCTCTTTGACCAGCCCCAACAAGGCCAACGCCACCGCGTCCGAAGGCGCTTCGGAGGTGGCGTAAGCGGTCACGCCCTCCACCGGAAAGGGGACGGGGTCGGCGCGCTGGGGTTTGTGCATGGTCTTTTTGTGCCCGATGGCGCTGCGGTTCTCCTTCGGCGTGACCACCGTCACCTTGCCGAACGCGGTCATCGCGCGGGCCAGCGCAATGATGCCCGGGGCGTAAATGCCGTCGTCGTTAGCGACCAATATGTGCATGAGCTGCTCCCTGCGGTGTGCACTCGCGGTTTTGCGCGGCCATTGTACCACAGCCGCCCGCTTGTGCCCCGCGCCGCATCCGCTATACTTCAGGCCGAAAAGGCGGCGTGCCGCGCAGCTCTCCCTGCCCTGAGGAAGAGGGGATGGGGGTGAGGGCCGCGCAGCGCAAGGCCGCCCCGAAGAAAGCGAAGCCATGTACAAAGTCAGCGTATCCATTCCCGCAGTCAGCACCAACATCGGCCCGGGCTACGACGTGCTCGGGCTGGCGCTCAACTTGCGCAACGTGGTGGAGATGAGCCTGCCCCGTGACGATCAACTCACCGTGATCGTGCGCGGCGAAGGCCAAGACCGCCTCCCCACCGACTTCCACAACCCCGCCGTGCGCGCCGCTATTCGGCTTTTCCAAGCGGTGGAACAAGCTCCCGCCGGCCTTTCGGTGCGCTGCACCAACGCCATCCCGCTGGACGTGGGGCTGAGTGCGCGCGCGACGCTTTGTGTCGGCGGGCTGGTGGCCGCCAACAACTTGCTGGGTAACCCGCTCCCGCAAGCCGAGCTGATCGCGCTCGCCGCGCAGATCACCGAGCGGCCCGAAGCGGTCGTCACGGCCACGCGCGGCAGCCTGGGGCTTTGCAGCCACAGCGCGGAGGGGGAGCTGC
>JALSSH010000393.1 GCA_026984385.1 Ardenticatenia bacterium
ACATCTGCCAGGAGCGTGACCCGTGATGCAAACGTTACGACGCGGGGCGTTGGCGCTGGTGCTGGTAGCGGCGCTGACACTGAGCGTGTTCCCCGCCACATCCACCCATGCCCAAGACCCCCTCGATCCGGTGCGGCGCAAAGTGCAGCAATGGCTGCTAGAAGAACTCGGCAAGCCCTATTTGATTTTGATCCGCTATACCTACGTGGGCGCACGCTGGGAAAGCGCCAGCCTGGGCTGTCCGGTGGCCGGGCAAGAGTACGCTCAGGGCGTTTACGACGGCTATCGCTGGACGTTTCTTTTCGACAACTTCGTGCGCTATGAGGTGCACAGCGACCTCAGCGGCGACCTGGTCGTGCTCTGCAGCGCGATCAACACGGCGGCGGACGTGCCGTTGGCGCTCTATCAGGCGGAGTCGTTCGAAATTTTGACGCCGGACTCTTGGTTAAAGTTCCCCAGCAGCGACGGAACGGAAGTGCTTTTCGGCCCGGGAACGGGCGTTGTTTGTGACCAGGCGGGAATGCGCGTGACGGTGGTCGGCGCGTCGGCGAGCATGACGCCGGACGCCTGGCTGGATCGCTACTTGGAGGAGCGCGGCCTGAGCGGCGGGGAGCGCGTCCCCGTCGGCGGATACGGGCGCTCCGCCACGTTTGAGTTGCCGTGTGAGGACAACGTGCGTGCGGGGCGGGTAACGTTCTTCGTGCAAGATGGCGTCGCCTATCGCGTGGAACAATGGTCGCCCAAAGCGGAATTCGACGGCTGGGATGAGCTTTTCGGCAAGATGCTGAGCAGCTTTCAGCCCAGCGGCGAAGCGGCGGTCACGGTGAGCACGCCGAGCGCCACCCCTGCCGCGTCCGCGCCGACTGCTTCCCCCGCCCAACCCGACACGTCCGCGCCGACCGCGCAACCGCTGCCGCCCACCTTCACGCCGGCTCCGACGGCGGTCGCGGCGGCAGAAGTGGCGACCGAGCCGCCTCCTTTGCCGCTGGCGACGCTTTTTGTGGGCGATGTGTTCGTCGGCACGCTGGACGCGATCCCCGGGCGGAGCATTACCGCCGTGCCGCAATTCGAGCGGCGCTATTTGCACTTCGGGCCGGACGGACGCACGCTGGCCTACATCAACACGAGCACGCAGCAGTTGCGCGTGATCGACGCGGCAGAGGGACGTTCTGCAAAGCGCGTGGCGGGTGACGTGTACGCGGCGTTCCCGCCCGCGTGGTCACCAGACGGGCGTTTGCTCGCCTACACGGTGGACACCGGCGATCGCGACGAGGACGGGGCGGCGCTGCTGGCGATCTACCGCGTGGCGGCGAGCGGTGGAGCGGCGGAGTTGGTCGGCGGTTTTGCTTACCGCGACGACTGCGAGAGCGCCTCCCATGACCCCGCCGATAGCGTTTATTACAAAGAAGCCGGCCCCGCAGGGCGCGACAATGTGCTGGTCTGGTTGCCGGACGGACGATTTCTCTTCTCTACGAGTTGCGCGGGCGGGCTGAGCGTTTTGAACCCCGAAACGCAGCGCATCCTCACGCTGGGCGACGACCTGCTCGACGGGGCGCCCTCGCCGGACGGAACGCGCTTTGCCGCGCGCACCCCCGAAGGGCTGGCGATCCTGGACTTTGCCGAATGGCAGCGCGCCAACGTGCCGCTAGAAACGCCGCCCGAGCAATTGGCTTGGAGCGCCGACAGCCAAGCTATCTATTACAGCACGTTGACCCTGGAGGACACCTTCACGCTGGACGAGCCGACGTTGGCCGAACGCGCCGAAGCCTTTTTCGGCGTGTGGCCGGTGGAAAGCCGCGTTTATGCCTTGACGTTGGCGCGGCTGGACGTGGCGAGCGGGCAATCGCGCGTCTTGTGGCAAGGGCGCGGGCGTGGCATCGGGCGCATTGCTCCCGCGCCGGACGGGAGCGGCGTGGCCTTCAGCGTGATCCCCAGCAGTTTGCGGCTGGTGGAAGTGTTCCAAAACGGCGGGGACGCTATGGCCGCACGCGAGGCGTGGCCGGATGCGGCGCTCTATTGGTTGCCGAGCGGCGGAAACGTGGCGATTTTGCTCGGTTACGCCGCGCAGCCAACGTTCGGCGCGCCGACGCTCTTCCAAAGCGCGGATGCGGG
>JALSSH010000394.1 GCA_026984385.1 Ardenticatenia bacterium
CCACAGCCGTTGCCACCGACACGCCGGTTGACACACCGCCGCCGTCCCCCACACAAGAAGGCGGCTAGGCTAGGGAAAATATTTTCAGAACACAAAACAGCCTAAGGGAAATCCCTTAGGCTGCTTTTTGTTTCTGACGCGACACGAGGGGCTTAGAGCGCATGAAGCAGGCGGTGGATTTTCAGCGCGAGATGCAAATTTAGCCGCACACTGGCGTCGTCGGTGTCCAGTTGCAGAATCTCGGTGATGCGCCCCAACCGATAAACCAATGTGTTGCGGTGAATGTTGAGCGTGTGGGCTGTGCGTGCCATGTTGCCGTTGTTGGCAAAATATGCGCCAAGCGTCAGTAACAGATCGGTGTGGTGTTGCTCATCATAAGCAATAAGCGGAGAGAGCCATTGCTCGCAAAAACTCGCCAGCCGCCCAATATTGCCGGTGGAAAGTAGCAAGTCGTAAAGGCTCACGTCGCCGAAGCGGGCGACGGCGTTTTCTCCCCACAACCCCTCCGGCAAGTCCAGGGCGTGCGCGGCTTCTTGGAAAGAGGCGCGCAGCTCTGTGAGGCCCAGGGCGGGGCGTCCTATGCCGACCAACACATGACCGGCAGGCAAGTTTGTTTCCAGTGTTTCGCGCAATGTGTGCACCACGAGATGCAAACGCTGGGTACGTTGCGGTGACTCTAGCGGAAAGAGCACCACCACGCGGTCATCAAAGCGCCCCATCGGTGCATGGACGCGGCGCTGACGCAGCTCACTTTGGATAACACGTTGCATCCGTTCCAACACTGCCGTGATGTTCCCTTCGCGCTCGGCGTTGTCCCACTGAAAGACACCTACCGCGTACCACACGTCCGGTTGGTAAGAATCCAGACCGGCACGGCGCATCAGCAGATCGTCGTCAGCAGCAGAGCTACTGAGCCAGTCCGCCACCCAATCGCGTGTGGCACGGGGGGCTTCAACGTCGGCGCTTTGGCGACGGGCGACCTCATGGGCCAACGGGGGCGCACAATATTCCAACGCCAAACGGTCGAAGTCGTCCGGACGCTCACCTAAAGAAGAAAGCGCGGAGAGATAGCCCAACAAGCGACGGTTATAACGTAACGGCACGCTCAAACCGGCGGAGCTTTCAACCAAGGCGGGCGAACGGTCGGGGTGGTCGGCCAGGTATTCTTCCACCTGCCGCACAAAACTATTGCCTGCGGTCAGGGCAGGGTGATTGTCCCAAGCGCGTTCATGGGAAGAAGGAATGCCCCGTCCCAGCACCCGCCCCTGCCAATCGTGCAGCACTATCGGGCGGTCTAGCGCGCGCGCCAGCGTGTTGAGCATCGTGCTCAGCCCGTGATAACCGGCGGCGTGGCGTTGCAAGGCTTGACGTAGCTCGGTGGCGCGCTGGTGCATTTGGGCTTCGCGGTCGGTCAACAGTCGCTGCACGGCTTGCGCCACCTGGGGCAACGCGGCGCGGTGCGGCAACGTGATCAGCGGAAAATTGTGCTCGCGGGCGATCCGTTGAATGCGTGGCGGCAGCTTGCCTTGCACGCCGAGCGCGCTCGCGCGCGTTTGCGTCAGGCGCTCGATCACGGTTTCCAGCGAAAGCGGCGTGGGGGCATTGGCAAGTGTATCCAACGAAACCAACACCAGCTCTTGGTCGTTCATGTCGGCGAAGATCGGGGGGCGCGTGCGTAAATGCGTCACGCGATTGATCGGCGTGTTGGGATAGCCGTTCACTAAACGGCTGCCGGGGGGCAACGCCAACTTAAGCACAGTCTTTAGGTCGGTGGATCGCATCACAGCGCCCATGATCTTCTCTCCCACGCGCGTTATGTATGGCGCGTGATTAAGTGAGGAATAGCGATGTATTCATTGTAAGGGGCAAGGGAAAGGGGTGTCTTCAGGCAGGTTTTATGAGATTTGCACGAGTGCTATTGGGCAATATGCCTAAATTTGGCGTGGAAAGTTAGGCAGATATGCTCGCCTCTAGCGGCGCACCCTGCGGCGGACGCTAAACAGGGCGCATCCGTCCCCGAACGCGCCCTGTTCCCAAACAGTGACAGCAACCCGCGCGTGCCCCTATCCGTTGCGGACCCCCGCCATCAACAAACCGAGTTGCTCGC
>JALSSH010000395.1 GCA_026984385.1 Ardenticatenia bacterium
CGCGGCGTCGCGGCGGCGGGCATTCGCCCGCCGCCGCAGTGGGCGCGCCGCCGTGCGCCTATCGGCGCACTACGCGCGGCATTCGCCGCGCGTCAGCCGCGCGCAGCGCGGCTAGGCGGCGCGCCCACACCGCGCACGCGCTCACTCCGGACGAGCGATCAACACGACGGCCAAATACCCACCCTCAGCCTCTGTTGCCGGCAACAGCAACAAATCGTAGCTCTCTCCCGCCTCCACGCTCAGCGCGGGGATGTCCACCACCCGCGAAAAATCGTCCGCACGCTCAATATATAGCTCATGCGAGCCTGCGGGGAGCAGAATCGGATCGCTGGTGACGCCAAAGTAAGCTTCGCCCAACAAATCTTCTTCGGGAGGAAGTGGCGTCTCGGTGGGAGGGGGTGGCTCGGTCGGTGAGCCTTCTTCTGTTTCCGGCGGTGGCGCTTCCTCTTGGGGGATTTCGCGCATGACCGGCGTGGTCAGCCGCAGATCGCCCAAAGCGGGCGCGGCGTGGAAAACGCGCACATAGGCTACGTTGCTCGGCATCTGCAACGGCGCGTCGTCGGCTATAAACACGTCGAAGCCGTTGGTGGTCTGGTAGACAAAAAGCGTCCCGCGCAGAATTTCGCCTTCCAGTTCGAGCAATTGGCCGGTGAGCAACGTCTCGCCGCTGTCGCTGTTCAACAGGCGATAGTTTTGCGGCGGCGAGTCGAACTTGTGATAAACGGTGTCTCGTGCCTGCCGCACGTCCTCAAAGATGACCGCATCGTCCACTTCCAGCGTAAGCGGCACATCGGCCCCCAGCGCGTTGACCATGCGCAGCGATGGGCGCACGGTCGGTTCGCCTAGTGCGGCTTCGGTGGTCGGAGCAGAGCTTGCGCCATCTGCTGACAGGCTTCCGACCGCTGTTTCCAGCACCATCGCTCCGCTGTCCCCTTCGCCGGTCAGGATAAACGTGTATGTGTGCCCCGCTTGGTAGTTGCGTAGGGGAATGCGAGCTACAACGTTTGCCTCCTCACCTGTCCCATCAATGACCATGATTTCCTCTTCGCCTGCCGCGTAGGCAAAGGGGCGCGTGGCCGTGCCGAAGGAGATCGGGGGCTGCGTATCCAGCTCGCCGTTGGGCGAACGCAGCCACACGCGCGTAAAGCCCACTGCCGCATGGACAAAGGTAAAGCGCGTTTCGTCGTAAGGCGTGGGGGAAAGGTCTTCGTCCAAACTGAGGATGCGCAGATGGTCTTGCGTATTCAACAGCACCAAGTCAACCGCCGCATAGGGGGGCAGCGAAAGTTCCTTTTGCGCCAATGAAGCGCCGTTCGGGGCAGCGTCCGCAGGCAGCACGCGCACGTTGTAACGCCGTGCAGATAGGCTTTGCCACTCTGTCGCCTGCCCAAAGCTGAGCGCGTCGGCAAGCGGCGTTTCGTCAAGATAAACGGCCAGGGTAGGGGCGTCCGGCGAGACGTGCACCACGCGCACGCGCGCCTCGCTGGTGGCCTGGCTGTGAAAGTCCAGCGTTTGGAACGGCTCGTCTCCGTAGAACACGACCGTATACACGTTGCCCGCGCGCGTGTAAAGCGTGTGCGTGGCGAGTGTTTCCCCTTCATGGGCAAACGCCAGCGTCAAGTCCTCGGCGGGCAGCTCCAGCGGCTCGCTGAGCGCGCCAAAGCTCAGCGCCTCAACGAGGGTGCGCCCGTTGGCCTGTACCTGCACCGTCGGGGCGCTCGGCGCAGCGTGCACGAAACGTAGCCGCACGGTGTTTTGCGGCATAGGCGAAAGGTCCTCTTGGCTCAAGAGCAATTCGGGGGCGTCCGGCGTGCCGCTCAGGATGGCGGCGCTGCTGCTGCCTGCTTCTAACGTGAGCGTTTGGGCCAAGATGAGCGGGGCGGTGTCCGGATTGTCGCCCGCGTGCACAACGCGCAGCAAATATTCGCCCGCCCGAAACGAGAGCGGCTCGCGGTGATAGTTGCCCGCACGGAAACCGCGCCCGATCTCCTCACCGTCCAGATAAAAACTGAGGTTCGGGAAACCCACGCCCGCGTTGACAATGCGCAATTGCGCTCGCGTGTGCGGGTCGCTGTCTTGAGCGGGCGCGGGCAGTGGGGGG
>JALSSH010000396.1 GCA_026984385.1 Ardenticatenia bacterium
CCCATCACCCGCACGATCACACCGCACGCGGCGGGGCACATGCGGCAGGTGGTGGCGTACCAAGTCGGCGTGCCGGCGAGCTGTTCTTCCGGCGGGCGGACGTAAGGCTCAAGCTCGACCCACCGCTCGGTTTCCTGGCTGCAACCCGCCAAGATAGCCGTTGCCGTGCCCGCCGCGCCGATCTTCAAAAAGTTGCGACGTGAAATCTTGCTCATTCCTCACTCCTAATAATGGCAGACCGAGCAATCCCACAAAGCGTCTTTATTTTCCTGTTGGGCGTGGCATCCCAGGCAAAAGCCCATATTCAGCAAAGCGGCAGGTTCGACCCGATCCATGTTGGCAATATCACCGTGACACGAACCGCACCCCACCCCAGCGGCAATGTGCGAGCTGTGGTTGAAGTGCACATAGGACGGCTGAACGTTGACCCGCTTCCAAGGGATCGGCTCTTGGCGCTCCCAGTAGTCCAGCAGCTTGGCGATCTCGTCCCCGTCGGCAGAAACCAGCTCGGGGGTGACGCCGCTTTCGTGGCAGCCAGCGCATTTCGCCACGCTGGGGATGGTGGCGGCGGGGCCTTTGGCAACGCCCACATGACAATATTGGCAAGGAATGCCAAAATCGCCGGCATGGACCGAATGTTTGAACGCGATAGGCTGCTCGTAAGCAGCGTCGGAGGCCGAGGCAACGAGGACAATTACGGCGATGACCACCACAATCAGCCCCAAGACCCCGCCGCCGATAAGCAGCCGTAGCCAAGATGGCAGGCCTGCTAACCTACGCATGAGGACTCCCTTCTTTATAGCATGTGACCAGCATCAAGATATCTCCGAATGGTCGAGGTATCGTAAGTCGGTATGTGGGTGTGCTTGTTTGGCGTTGTGCCTTTTAGGCGACAAGCGCGTGTTGTTTACCGTCTCACGGTGAAAAGACAACGATCGCTTGCGAGGTGTGTATCGCGGATAATGACATTGTTCCCCCTGGTTCTTTTTAAGCCTTAATGCTTATTTACGTGTTTTTAATCCACAAAAAGAACGCCCCAAGCATACCCTATTCGCGCCACAAATCACAAATTTTCGTTCAACGAAACTCGCAATATTTCCGAGCGCGGCAACGTCGGCTCGCAAAGGAACGCGCCGCGCCCCCCCACGCACGTTTTGGCCCGCCGCCAGGCCCTCGGTCTGTGCTATAATTCCTGCACTTGAGAAACCAAACCACAGCACGATAACAAACACATTGGCGGTAGGAGCGCGCACAATATGGATTTGCAACAAGCAGCCCGCATGATCGAGTGGCTGGACGAAGAACGCCGTCGGGACAAAAACATCATCGCCCAGTTGGAAGAACGGCTCGCCCAACAGACCGAAGTCATCACCCAACTCGAACGACGGCTCAACGGCCTGGAAAGCGAACAGTCCACCATGCGCACCACGTTCCTCCCTGCCTCGCGTGAACAAGAGATCGCCGACCAGCTTCGCGCCGAGTTTCAACAACTCATTGAAGGCGCAGAAAGCAAGCGCATCATAGCAGAACGCGAAGCCGAACGCCGCGCAGATATCGCCCGCGAAAGTGTGGCCCGCATGATCCGCGACCTGGCCGAGCGTACCGAGGCGCTGGAGCACGCCGTCGAAGAGCTGCCCGCTGCGCGCGTGGAGCGCGACCGCGTGGCCTCGGCTTTGGCCGCCGTACAACAACGGATGGAGGATTTGAGCAAAAAGCTGGAAGAACCCGAGCGACGGCTCACATTCTTGGAAGAACAACGCCGCCAAGATGCGCGCCGTATCTCCGATATCCAATCCGAGTTACCGGAAATCCAAAAGCAAGTGGACGGTATCCGCCCGAAGTTGGAAGCCTTGGAAGGAATGACGTTGCGCAACGAAAAGCGCGTGCTAGAGCTGCAAACCGCCGAGCGCGACCGCCGCGAAGAGATGCAACAGTTCATTGACCAGCAAACCCTGCTGCTCCAACAACGCGATCAACAGCTCGCCGAGCTGACCAAGAGCATCGGCAGTTACGACGAAGATATGCGGCGCTATGTGGAGCGCTTCGAAAGCTGGGCAGAAACCCACCGCCAGATGCGCAAAGTGTTGGACGACTTCGAGCGCATCGCCGAACGGTTGGGGCGGCGCATCAATGAGGTGGCGGAAATGCAACGCCTTTCCGAGTCCCGCTTCCGCCAGGAATGGAACGACTGGATCACCGACGACCAAAAGCGTTGGAAACAATTCACGCTCACCAACGACGAGGCTTGGCGCAATCACGAAAAGCAGTTGGAGCGCTTCCGCGAAAGCATCGAAGCCGTACAAACCGCTCTGGGGCCGCTGAAAAACAGCGTGGATCGGCTTTGGAAATTGGAACGAGCGCGCGCCGAGATGTACCGCGACCGTTACCAGGCGTTGCTGTTGGAATACGACCAAACAGAACGCCCCGCCCCCACCCCGATTACACCGGTGAGCAACGGCGGGGACGAGGAATAAAGCCCGCTGCCGCATTTGGGGAAAACATACGGGGCACGTCGTGGCGACGCGCCCCGCTTTATGTCACGGCGTGACCGCAACAAACACGATCACGGCGCAAAGCGCAACACCGATCCCGCATAATCTACCAAATACAGCTCTCCGTCCTCGTCTTCACCAAACGAGCTGACCTGTCGCCCGGATTCCAACGAGATGAGGCTTTGCCAATCGCCGTTCTCATCGCGTTGGGCCGCCCAGATCGTGCCGGTGCACCAGTCGCTATAAAGATAGTACCCTTGCAAGCCCGGCAACGCTTCGCCGCGATACACGTAGCCGCCGGTCACCGAACACCAGCCGTTTTCGTGGCCGTACTCCAAAATCGGCATCACCACTTCGGAGGCGGGTTCTTTGCCGGAATACGGGTGCGAGCCTTCGTAAGCGTTCCAACCGTAGTTTTCGCCGCCCTGACTGTCGGCGGGCTGGAAATTGATCTCCTCCCATTTGTTTTGCCCTACGTCGGCCATGTAGAGATCGCCGGTGGCGCGGTCAAAGCTGAAGCGCCAGACGTTGCGCAACCCCCAAGCCCAGATTTCCGGACGCGCGTCCTTTCTGTCCACAAAGGGATTGTCTTCCGGCACGACATAACCTTCTCCGGCCTCGGTATCCACATCCAAGCGCAAAAGCGTCCCTAACAGCGTGCGCAAATTCTGCCCGTTGCTCTCCGGATCGCCACCTGAGCCGCCGTCTCCCAGCGAAACGTAAAGGTAGCCATCCGGCCCGAAAGCGAGCTGCCCGCCGTTGTGGTTGGCGTAGGGCTGTTGGACGTAGAGAATCGGCTCGGCGCTTTGCGGATCGGCGCGGTTGGGGTCGTCTTCAGAAACACGATAACGCGCGATCACCGTGTGGCCGTTGTGGTCGGTGTAGTCAATAAAGAAAAAGCCGTTTTCCGCGTAGTTTGGGTGAAAAGCCAGGCCCAACAGCCCGCGTTCGGTATAACCATTGCCCAGCGCTTCGGGGCTGATCCGATCGGAAACGTCCAAAAACGGCTCGGGCAACACCTGCCCATCTTGCACAATCTTGATCTGGCCGCTTTGTTCCACCACAAAAAGCCGTCCCGATCCGTCCCCCGCGTGCGTGAGATCAAGCGGGCGAGAAAAGCCAGACGCCACTTCCACCAAGCGATAAGGAGTAGGCAATTGGGCGTCGTAATTTTTTGGACGCTCGCGGCGTACATACACCACCACCGCCAACGCCACAATCACCGGCACAGTCAATGCTGCCAAAAAAAATGTGCGTCTCATGGAGTTCATAGAACTTCGGCGCAGAAAATCCCAGCCTTCAGGTTGGGGAACAATGCGCCCTTTCTCCTTTCGTTTACCCGTCGAACGATGAGGCGAACTTGCACAGCGAGATTGCCAAATGCCCACTATGTGCAGAACGCGCCCCCTTTATCCACCGAGCAAAGCGCGCACCGTCTGCACCGCATCAGCGCGTGAGGAGACCACTTCGTGCCCGTCGCTCAGCCGCTTAAACTTAACCACACCGGCGGCCAGTTCATCATCGCCCAAAAAGGCCACCACCTGCGCTCCTTTGCGGTCGGCGTATTGGATTTGTTTGCCCAAGCTGCGCTTCGGGTTCATATAGGCTTCGGTGCGCACACCGCCCGCGCGTAGCTCATTCGCCAGCGCCAACGAAGCGCTTTGCGTTCCTGCGTGAAAAACCGTCACCAACACCTGAACCACCGTGCCAGAAAGCTCCGGCGGATAGAGATTGAGCCGCTCCATCAGCCCGATGATACGCTCGATGCCAAAACTCGAACCGGTGGTCGGCAAACTCTCACGGCGAAACAGCCCCAAGAGCTGATCATAGCGCCCGCCGCCGGTCACGCTGCCCAAATTTTCCGGCTTGGTGATGATCGTTTCGTAGATCGGGCCGGTGTAGTAGCCCAGTCCGCGCACCATCGCCAGGTCTACCGTGATATGCTCCATCGGTATCCCCATCGCGGCCAGGTGTTCGAGCATCTGTTCCAGCTCGGTGATGCCTTCCTGAGCGGGCACGACGCCGGCCAGTTGTTCGCGCACTTGGCCGAGCGTTTCTACGCCGCCCTCGCGCCATTGCAAAAGTGCCATCATACGCTCGATGGCATCCGCCGCGAGGCCAACAGCCGCCAACTCACGCTCTACGCCCGCCAAACCGATCTTATCCAGCTTGTCAATGCTGCGGTAAAGCTCGCTGAGCTGTGTTTGCGGCACTCCCGCATAAAGGCCGATGCCGGTTAGGATTTTGCGATTGTTCAGGTGCACGGTGAAGTCCGCAAAGCCCAGCCGTTGAAGCGCCGTCACCAACACGCTGACAATTTCCGCGTCGGCGGCCATGCTTGCCACCCCGACAATATCCACGTCGCATTGGAAAAATTCACGGTAGCGTCCCTTCTGCGGGCGCTCTGCGCGCCACACCGGCGCGATATGGTAGCGGCGAAAGGGAAAAGTCAAGTCGTGTTCGTGCATCGCGGTATAACGCGCCAATGGCACGGTGAGGTCATAGCGCAGCGCCAATGCCTCCTTGCCGCCCGGGTGTTGCGCGTGGAAGATAAGTTTTTCGGCGTCCGCGCCATATTTACCCATCAACGTTTCGCGCATTTCCAACACGGGCGTATAGATCGGCTCAAAGCCGAAAGTTTGGAAAATATCCGTAATCACGTCAATCACATATTGGCGTTTGATCACTTCGGCAGGCAAAAAATCGCGCATTCCTTTGGGCAAGCGGGCGTTGATCGTGGGCATAGGTTTTCACTCCAACAAGCAAACGGCAGACATAGCCGTTACAGGAACAAAAAAAGCGTGGCCTTCGGTGTCCACGCAGGGGTAAGCGGTACACAGGCCGTCACGAACTTTAGGGAGATGGGAAATGGTGAGGGTGGATAGCGTGCCGCATGACAAAGCCTTTCTCTTTGAGCGCACAAAGTATAATCAGGAAACGCGCGTCTGTAAAGCAATTTTACAGCTCAGCGCACCGTCCACGCGGTGGGTAAACGTATCTGGAGCTTCCGGCACGCTTCGTGTACACTGGGCACAGTGTCGGCCCAAGCAAGGAGCGTATGCTTTCCCCTATGGTCAGCCGAAAAATCGTGCGTGTGATAGCGTTATTGGGGCTGGCGTTGACGCTCTGGCGCGCTCAAACGCCAGCCACTCACGCCCAAGATGAAGTCACCTGGCTGTTGACGCAAATCAATAACCTGCGTGCCAGTTTGGGACTGCCGCCCTATAGCCTCAACGCGCAACTGAGCACCGCCGCCACGCTGCACAGCCAATATATGGTCAACACCTGCGATATTTCTCACACCGAGGCCAACGGCTCAACGCCTACCAGCCGCGCGCGTGCCCAGGGCTACACCGGCTCTTGGATCAGCGAAAATATCTACATGGGGCAGCTCGCGCGGGCCGAGGACGCTTGGAACTTCTGGATCAACTCGCCCATTCACTATCAGGGATTGACGCATAACGTGATCAACGAGGTGGGGATCGGCGTCGCTTACGGAGAATGCGGGCAGGGATATACTTTGCTCTTCGGCCACCGCGACGATGTGAGCGCCCCCGCCGCCCCACCTGCTCCGCCAGCAGCAAATAATGACGGCAGCGGTTCAAGCGCGCCACCACCGACCCAAGCCCCATACGTCCCTCCGCCGCCTACGCGCACCCCTACCCCCACCGTGCCGACGATCACGCCCTCCTACACATGGACGCCAACGGCGATTGTCTCGCCCTCGCCCACCCACACCACCACCCCAACCGCTACCGCCACCAACAGCCCAACGCCGCTCGTGTTGCCCACCGTAGCCGCCAGCGACACATTGCCCCCCACTGCGCCAACAGTCATCGCCCAATTGCCGAGCGCTTCCTCCACCGCTTCGCCTTCCTCCGGCAACACGCCGCCCCCTACGCCAACCGTCCCGCCAACACCTTCTCCCGCTGCACAGAGTGCGCCGAGTTGGTTGCCGCCCGTTTTATTCCTCGGCGCGGCGTTGCTTACAGCGGTTGGGGGCTGGCTGCTTTGGCGTGCACGTTAGGGACGACCCAAATACGCTATACTCAGGAACAGGACACGTGCAACAAGAGAAGGGGATGTGCCTATGCCCGCAACGGATACCGTGCGTTTACTGATCACCGTGCGCTTTGAGGAAGCCATCTTAGAGCGCATCCGCAGCGCCTCAGATCGGCTCGAAGTGCTGTATCATCCCGCCAAGCAACTCGGCGACGTGCCGGAAGAGGCCTGGACCGAAGCCGAAATCCTTTACACCGACGGGCTGTTGCCGGACCCCACCTTGGCCCCGAAGCTGCGCTGGGTGCACGTTCACACGGCAGGGGTGGATCACGTGTTGGGGCATCCTCTTTTCGCCGACAAGCAAATTGTTTGCACCAACGCGAGCGGCATCCACGCCACCAATATCGCCGAATATGTTTTTATGATGATGTTGGCCTTCGGGCATCGTCTGTTGGCTTTGCTGAGCTATCAACGAGAGCGGCTTTGGGCGGAAGCAGAACGCGAGACTTCGCTCGTGCCGTTGGAGTTGCGCGGTAGCACGTTGGGCATCGTGGGCTACGGCAGCATCGGGCGGGAGATCGCGCATGTGGCGCAGGCTTTCGGCATGGAAGTTTTAGCGGTCAAGCGCAACGTGCGCCAACCGGAAGACAGCGGCGTCAATTATGTTATCCCGGGCACCGGCGATCCCGAAGGCGTGTATTTCCATCGGCTGTACCCCCCCGAAGCGCTGCTCTCGATGGTGCGCGAGTGTGATTTTGTGGTGGTGACTGTGCCGCTGACCGAGGCCACGCGCGGCATGATCGACGCGAAGGTCTTGGCCGCAATGAAGCCCACCGCCTACCTGATCAACGTGAGTCGGGGGGATGTGGTGGACGAGGAGGCGTTGGTGCGAGCGTTGCAAGAAGGGCAGATCGCAGGGGCGGCGTTGGACGTTTTTTCCACCGAGCCGCTGCCTGCGGAAAGTCCACTTTGGGAACTGCCCAACGCGATCATCAGCCCCCACGTGGCGGGGAACACAACCGACTACAACGAAAAGGCAGCCCACCTTTTTTTGGAGAACCTCAAACGCTATTTGGCGCAAGAGGAACTATTGAATCGCGTGGATCGGGCTAGGGGCTATTGAACGCCACGCCCCCAAATAATGACGGCCCAGGGACGCAGGCTGCCCCTCGGGCCGTTTTGCTATTTTTCTGGCACGAAACAAAACTTCAGTGCGCGGCAAATTTTTACTCGTCGCGCTTGATCACAACTTCGCTGGCTTGGGGGCCTTTGGGGCCCTCGGTGATAGAAAACTCGACGGTATCGCCTTCTTCCAGGTTACGAAACCCAGAGCCGACAATCGCGGTGTAGTGCACGAACACGTCCGGGCCGCCTTCGCGCTCGATGAAGCCCCAACCTTTTTGGGTGTTGAACCACTTGACCACGCCGGTAAAACGTTCTGACATGTTGCGGGTACTCCTTTGGGTCTAAATCTGCTTCGGTAGCGCGGAGCCGCGTGCCGGATAAAAAAAGCACCCGGTGCCTCGGCCTGCTACCACCGGGTGCGGGGATGTTCCGGTATTGCAAACAACCTGCGCCACAACAAAATTGTAGTGTGCTTTAGCGAGACTGTCAAAATTTGGCGGCGTGTTCAATCGCCCTGCCCCACATTCGGCGCGGGCGCGCTGGGTGAGCGGGGTGGCTCTGCGCCCACTGCCACCTCAGAAGCTGCCTCTTCCTGTGGCAAGGTAGCTTCTCCGGCTTGTTGCACAGCTTCCGCCACATCAATCGCCGCCTGATCGTAGATCGCTTGCATCCGTGCGCGGCTGGCCTCGCGTTCCTGAGCGATCTTGGCAATGCCGTTGCGCACAACGGTTAAGTTGTGCAGCAATTGCGTTTCCAGCTCTTTGAGCACGTCCAGAACATAGTCATCGGCTTCGGTGCGGATGTTTTCGGCTTCTCGGCGAGCTTGCTCGATGATGTTTTTAGCGCGGTTCTGCGCGGTTTGCACGATGGCGTCGCGGTTGGTCAGCTCCTCGCTGCGCTCGCGGGCAACCTGCACGATGCGCTCGGCTTCTTCTCGCGCCTGAGCCAACAAGCGGTCGCGCTGATTGATCAGCCGCGACGCTTTTTCGATCTGCTCGGGCACAGAAATGCGCATCTGGTCTATGATTTCGAGCGCGTGCTCCTCGTCGATGAGCGTGAATTTGCTAAAGGGCACGTGTCGCCCTTCGTCTATCAGGTCTTCCAGCCTGTCTACCAGGTGCTGAATATCCATCACGACCCCCGTTCAAAACTTCCTATCAGTCGTTGAGACTGACCATAAAGGACGAATTCGATCCTTGTGCCTTCAGCTCGGCAAAACGCCGTTGCAAAGCGGCCATCACGTGCGGCGGCGTCATGGACGAAACGTCCCCGCCCAACGAGGCGATCTCACGGATGGTGCTAGAGCTGATATGCAAATATTCCTCCGCCGAGATAAACGTCACGATCTCGATCTCCGGCGCCAAGCGACGGTTTGCCAGCGCCATGCGGAATTCCAGTTCAAAATCCGAAAAAACGCGCAGCCCACGCACGATAGCCTGCGCGCCGACCTCTCGCGCATAGTCTACAGTCAATTTATTGTAGGACGCAACTCGGATACGCGGCTCGTCTTGGAACGACTCTCGGACCAACGCCACCCGCTCGTCGGCGTCGAAGAGGTCTACCTTACCCGGATGCACATACACCGCTACGACGACCTCGTCAAAAAGCCGCAGCGCGCGCAGCGCAATATCAATGTGGCCGTAGTGGATGGGGTTGAAGGACCCCGGGTAAACCGCTCGGTAGATGTGTTCTTGGCGCATCAGCGTTCCTTTGTTTATGATTAGACCGTTATACTGATTTGGCAACCTTTTGAGTTGCGAACAGATTATAGCGAATTACAGGGAGTATACCTTAGCCATGTCTCAACAATTTTGGCGTTTGATCATCACCCCGCCGCTGGATGGGGCTATGAATATGTCCATAGACCATGCCATTTTGGAGGCCGTAGCCGCCGGAGAAGCGCTCCCGACGCTGCGCCTTTACGCCTGGCAACCGGCTTGCCTTTCACTGGGCTACGCGCAGTCCTTCGCCGATGTCGAACCCGAACGCTTGCTCGCGTTTGGCTGGGACGTGGTGCGGCGTATGACCGGAGGGCGCGCGATTTTGCACGCCGACGAGCTGACCTACAGCGTCGCCATACCCAGCGGGCACGCCCTGGTGAAAGGGGACGTGGTCAGCAGCTATCGGCGGCTCAGCCAGGCGCTGCTGGCAGGTTTGCGAATACTGGGGGTGACGCCCCAAGCAGACAGACAAGCCTCCGGTCCTGGGCATTCAGGGCCGGTGTGTTTT
>JALSSH010000397.1 GCA_026984385.1 Ardenticatenia bacterium
TTGTGGGCGTCTTCCGCATAAAGAAAAAGCTCGGCTTGCTCAGCGGCGCGCGGCGCGCCGCTGAGCGGGGTGCAGGGGACGATTGCCCCCTGCTGGGGCGTGGGGGCAAAGCCCTCGCAAATTACGCGCCAACCTCTAGGTCTTGCGGCGGCCAGGTGATGAGGTTGGTCAGCAACGGGTTGGGCAAGTCTGGGTGGCGGGGCAACACCCGCACCGAAATTCCGCGCTTGCCGGTGGTGGTGTAACGCAATTTCTGCGCGAACTCGTGCACGCCGTTTTGCGAGGGCGTGGGACAGCAATGCTCCATATCCAGCGTCTCACCGGCAAGGATTTCCCCGCGCGTGTCCAGCGGGCCGTAATAAAGCTGCACGGTCACGTCCTCGGGCGTCAGTGTGCCCAAATTCACCCACGCGCGCACGCTGATCTCCTCGTCCACCTTGATCTTGGCGGGCGTCACCTCCACGCGCTCGATGGCGATCTCGCCCCAATGCGCGCGCATTTTGCCCAACCATTGCGCGTAGGCCATGCCCGCGTGCATCCCGTCGGCGGCCAGGTGCGTAAAAAGCGTGTGGCTGGGCAGGTAGAACTCCTCGGCGTACTCGCGCACCATGCGGTGCGTGTTGAAGTAGGGGGCCAGCTTGCGCATACTGGCCTTGATCAGCGCAATCCATTGGCGCGGGATGCCGTCGCGTCCGCGTGTGTAAAAAAGCGGCACGATGTCGCGTTCCAACAAGTTGTAGAGCGCCTGAGCCTCGATGTAATCTTGCATCTCCCACTCGCTGGAGTCGTACTCCTCCCCGCTGCCGATGGCAAAGCCGACCGTCGGGTCGTAGGCTTCCGCCCACCAACCGTCTAGGATGCTGGCGTTTAGCCCGCCGTTGTAGATCACCTTCATGCCGCTGGTGCCGCTGGCTTCTTGCGGGCGGCGGGGCGTGTTCAGCCACACGTCCACGCCCTGCACCATATAGCGCGCGATGCTGATGTCGTAATTTTCCAAAAAGACAATCGCGTGGCGGAACTCCGGCATTTCCGCCGTCTTGACGATCTCTTTGATCAGCTCTTTGCCCATGTGGTCGTGGGGATGGGCTTTGCCCGCGAAGATGAACTGCACCGGTCGGTCGGGGTCGTTGACCAGCTTGGCGAGCCGTTCCTTGTCCCGCAAGATCAACGTGGCGCGCTTATAGGTGGCGAAGCGTCGCGCAAAGCCGATCGTCAGCGCATCCGGGTTGAGCACCTCGTCCGCCGCCTCGATCTCGGCTTTGGGCGCGCCGTGCGCTTCCAGTTGCCGCCGCAACTTGCGCCGCGCGTAAGAAACCAGCCGCTCCCGCCGTCTTTCGTGAGAGCGCCACAGCTCCGGATCGGGAATGCGTTCCACGTCAAACCAGATCGTGGGGTTAGAAGGCTCGTCGCGCCAAGCGGGGTCTAGGTAGCGGTCAAAGAGCGTCGCCATCTCGCGGCTGATCCAACTGTGCACGTGCACGCCATTGGTCACCGAGCTGATCGGCACTTCGTGCTCGGGCACTTGCGGGAACATCCATTGCCACATGTGGCGGCTGACCGCGCCGTGTAGCTTGCTCACGCCGTTGTTGTGCATCGACATGCGCAGCGCGAACACCGGCAAGCTGAAGAGATCGTAGCCGCCCATGTGCTCGCGGCCCAGATCGTGGAACTGCTCGCGCGTCAGCCCCAGCGCCTCCCACATCTGCGAAAAGTGCTCGTCGATCAGGTCATAGCCGAAGCGCTCCAACCCTGCCGGTACGGGCGTGTGCACGGTGTAGACGCTGCCCGTCGCGGCGATGTCCGCCGCTTGCCAAAAGTCCAGCTTCGGGTTTTCTTCCAACAACATGCGGATACGCTCCAGCGCCAAAAACGCGCTGTGCCCCTCGTTCATGTGTACGACGGTCGGGCGTATATCCAGCCGCTCCAACAGCCGCACCCCGCCGATGCCAAGCACGATCTCTTGACGGATACGGTGACGTTGGTCGCCGCCGTAAAGGCGGTCGGTCAGGTCGCGCAAGTCGTCGGGGTTGTCGGGGCGGTTGGTGTCCAGCAAGTAGAGCGGCACGCGGCCCACTTGCACCATCCACACATTGAGC
>JALSSH010000398.1 GCA_026984385.1 Ardenticatenia bacterium
GTCAAAGACCAACTCGCGCCCGACGAGTTGATCACGCGCGTTTTGAACGACACCGCTTACCTGGCTTACCTGGACGACGGCACACAACAAGGCGAAACCCGTATCGAAAATGTCTTGGAGCTGCGCGGACACGCCGAGTCCTATCGCGGCTTGCCGTTGGTCACCTTCCTGGAGGAAATTTCGCTGGTTTCTGACGTGGACACGCGCGACGCCGACGAAAACCGCCCCAGCTTGATGACATTGCACGCCGCCAAGGGGCTGGAGTTTCCGGTGGTGTTCATCGTGGGCATGGAAGAGAATATCTTGCCCCACGCGCGCTCGATCGCCGCCGAGCGTAACCCCCACGCCACGCCGGAACAAAAGCGCGCCGCCCGAGAAGCGTTAGAAGAAGAGCGCCGCTTGCTTTACGTAGGCATCACGCGCGCCAAAGAGCGGCTCTATCTGGTTTACGCGACCGTGCGCTCGCTTTACGGGGACAGCCGCGCCAATTTGCCCTCGCGCTTTCTTTACGACATTCCCGCCGAAGTGTGCGAAGGCGCGCGTTTGCAACGCGCCGCCCCCCCAACGCCTTACAAACGGCCCACCGTGCCCGTGCGCAAACGTCGCGTCAAGTCTAAGTCAGCCACGCGCGCCAAAACACCAACCCGAACACGCTTCAATGGCGGGGACGTAGTTTGGCACGCGATCTTTGGCGAGGGGGTGGTGGTCAGCAGCCACATCAGCGACAAGGTGGAGATCGTCGAGGTGCTTTTCCCGGGCGAAACAGAGCAAAAACGCATCGTGGCGGACTTCCTCAAATCGGCGGAGTCCTAATTTTCCGCCGACCGCCCGCCTTCTATTGCTACGCAGCCGCGCGAACGCGCAGCGTTTGCGCAGCGGGGGCAAGGGGTGTTTGCGCCCTTTGCGAGGGTGTGGAGGCAGCGTCACCCACATCACACCAGCCCGGGCAACGGTCGCCCCAAGCGCGTTTGCAGCTCGGCAAGCGCCGCATACGCCGCGCTGCGCACTTCCGGATGCCTATCGCGCAAGGCGGCATAAAGCGCCTTCAGCGCGGGCAGATGCCCCAGTTGCCCCAACGTCAGCGCGGCCAACACTTTATAGGGCGGCTCGGCTTCTTGCAGCGCACGCGCCAACACTTGCCGCGCCGCTTCACCGGCGGGCACGCCCTGCCCACGCTCCCCTGCCCATTGCACCAGCCAACTTAGCGTATCCGCTTCCGGATAGGCGCGCGGGCCTTCGTGTTCCGGCGATTGCGCGACCAAGAAGGCGTCTTCGGCAGCGCTGCGCACGTACCATTGCGAATCTTCAAACATCATGCGGTAAAGCGTGCTCACTGCCCAGGGCTGACGGACGCGGCTCAGCCCGAAGACCGCCGCGCGGCGGATTTCGATCTCTTCGGCTTGGGCAGCTTCGCGCAACGTCTGATGACCCTCGCCCGGGAGCGCGGCCAACGCCTCAGCAATCGCGCGGCGCAGATCATTTGAGCCTTGCAACAGCGCCTGGATCATCAGCTCGATCGCTTTTTCACTGCCGATAGCGCCCAGCGCCAGCCCTGCGGCCAGTTGCACGCGCGGCTCGCGGTCGGCCATCATCGCGGCCAAGTCATCTACCGCGTCCTCGTTGCCCAGCGCCCCTAACCCAATGCATCCCAGGCGGCGCGTGTCCGCGTCCGCTGAGCGCAACGCCTGGCGAAACACAAAAAGCACGTTCGGCTCGCGCGCGGCGATCATGGCAGCCATAGCGCGCTCGCGCACAGTCGGGAATTGCTGTGGGGCCATCATCGCGGCGCCCAATCTGCGGAAAAGCTCGCCACGCCAAGGGGCTTCCGGTGGCGCGTCCGGCGCCCAGCGCGTCAGGCCGAAGAGCGTGCTATAGAGCAAGTCCGGCGTGCTTTCCATGCGGCGTTGCACGGCGGGCATCAAGTCCAGCTCGGCGGCAGCAAAGCTGAGCGCATCTTGCCAGTTCGGTTCGAGCGCAACCTCGGCGGCGCGTTCCGGCCCTGCGGCGATGAGCGCTTGTCCGGCCAGGTACGCGGTCAGTTGGGCATGTGCAAAATCGTAACGTTCATCGGCAAAGCCGACCAGCACGCCGGCTTTGTTCGCGGCGTCAAAAGCTGTGGCAGCGGCATCGTCCAGCTCGGCCAACAGATCGGCTCGCGGCAAAGGCGCGCCCGTCTCGGTTAAGCGCGCGGCGAACTCGGCCAGCGGCGCAAAGTCCTCCACCTCCGGCAGCAAACGATGCAGTAGTGCGTCATACCAACCTGCGCGGCCCGCGATGCGCATATCGTCGGCCAGCCCCGCCCAAATTTTTAGCGTCACGTCCACCATCGGGCGCGCACGATTGCCCACCGTCAGGCGATGGATCACATCCGGGTCGGGGCGTTCACCGCTATGCGCGTGCCACGCTTCGGCCCAACGTTGCACCAGGCGCGCGTACTCGTCTTCTCGCCAGGCGCGCAAAAAAGTTGGCGTGAAGCCCAACGCGGTCAAGTGCGCGTAGCCGGTTGCCGGCCCGCTGATCACAACGCGATTGTGCCCGTAAAGCGCCAAAAACTGTTCCAGCCACGGGAAATACGTTTCGCGCGCTTCAGCGCTGAGCGCGTCGTAGCCGTCCAGCAGCACCAACGCGCGCCCCGTCTCTAGCGCGGGATAGAGCAGCGTACCCAGCATTTGCGCGGTGACGGCGCTCACTTGGCCTTGCGCGGCGCGCACGAGCGGCTCGGCGGGGTCTAGCGCGCCGTCTTTGTGCCCGTAAAGCGCGGGGTCGAACTCCAGATCGCGCATATCCACCAAAATCGGCAACAGCGCGTCCAAAGCGAGGCTTTGTGCCGCTTCCTCCGCGTCTTTTTCCTGGGCACCGGCCACAAAGAGCTTGCGGCGTTGCTCTAAAGTTTCCTGCCATTTTTCGCGGGCGCGGGCGCGCATCTCCTCACGTTCACGGGCGCGGAGCGCGCGTTCGTCTTCCGAAAGGCCGGTTTCCTGTTCTTCAATAGCCTGAGTGGTCAGCTCTTCCAACGTCTCAAAGCGCACTTCGCCCAACGCCATCAGCGCCAACGTGACCAAAGCGGTGCTTTTGCCCAACCCCGATACCCCCAGAATCGCCACGTGGCGGTCGCCTTTGCTCAAGTCTTCCAGAGCGAGCGTCTCGATGTTGTAGGGAGCGTAGCTGTAGGGGAGATCGTGGAAGACGGGCACAACCCGGAAAACGTCCGGTGCTTCCGGTTCACCCTCTACCGGTGGCAGAGCGGGCGGCGGCGCGGGGACGAGTGTCGGCTCGATCAGCACCGCGTCCAGCGGGAAAAGCGCGGCGGCCAGATGCCGTTGGCGCAGGTGTTGCGCCAGCTCACGCCGATAGCGTTCGTCGGCAGCCTGGCCGAAAATCTGGCGGGTGTTTTCCAGACGTTGTCCTGTGGCCTCACGCAACCCCGCAAGTTGCTTGCGTGAAAGCCACGCCACCGCCGAAACACCGGTCGCCGTGCCAAACCCCAGCGCAAAGGAAAAAGGATCAACACGCATGGCCGCACCTTTTTTCTGCTCAGATGGCGATCAATATGCGCCCGCAACTGGCACAAGTGACGATCTCTTGCCCCTGGCGCACACGCTGCACGATTTGCGTTGTTTGGCGCACGCCACAAGCCGAACAACTTTCCCCGTTCAGCGGGGCCAACGCGCGCCCGTGTCTGCGTGCGCGCAACGATTTGTAAAGCACCAGGTTTTCGGCGGAGATCGCGCGGATGGCTTCCGAGCGTTCTTCCTTCAGCCGTGCCAGCTCCGCGCGCAGTTGTTTTAGCTCTTCCGCCAACGCCTGATGTTCCTCAGCGCGAGAAGTGCGCACCGCTTCTAAGTGGGCGTTGGCTTGGGCCAGCTCACCTTGCAGCTCGTCGGTTTCGAGCATCAGCTCCAACAAAGCATCTTCGAGGTGTTCGCGGCGGCGTTGACGTTCTTCCAACTTGTGTCCCAAATCTTCCAGCTCGCGCGGGTTGTGCACCTTGCCACTATAGAGACGCTCGGAAAGCTGTTTGATCTGTGTGGTGACGGTTTGCAGTTCCAAATTGAGATCGGCGGTGCGGGTTTCTTTGGGGCGCAACGTTTCTTGTAGCGCGGTCACTTGCGCTTGGGCGGCGCGGAGGGCTTCGTCTTGTTCCAACAGGGCGCTGATCTCCTGGATGCGCCGTCGTCGTTGGTCTATTTCCAAGTCGATCTTTTGCAGCCGATAAAGTGCCCGAATCTGACTCATGGCATCCTCTGGAGCAGGTGCGAAACGACGCTTACGGACTGGGCACGCGGCGCCGCGTGCTTTACGGCGCGGAGTTGATGTTATAATGCCGATATAGCAACTGACCCGTATCGAGCTTATTTTGCCAGGTAAAGACTGACGAATCGCATTATACTACACGCGCGCAATCTTACCACAACCGGCCTGGCGCGAAGCCGCCTTCGTGGAAGCAACCACGAGTGAGGGACTTATGCGAACACTCCGCTCCGATGTGTCAACCGCCGAATGGCGTTGGGTGATCGTGATCAGTGGCATTTTGGTTGCCCTAACGCTTGTGCCGTATGCTTGGGCGCTGGCGCGCAACGAGACCAACGATAGCTGGCAATTTATGGGGATGCTTTCCAACCCGACCGACGGGGCGACGTATCTTTCCAAGATCGAGCAAGGCAAGCGCGGCATGTGGCTTTTCCAGCTCCGCTACACGCCGGAACGACACGACGGGGCGGGTTTCCACGCTTTTTATTTGTTCTTGGGGCACATGGCGCGCATCACCGGCCTTTCGAATTTGGTGGTGTTTCACTTGGCGCGTGTGGTGACCAGTTTCTTTATGTACCTCTCGCTATACTATCTGGGCGCGACGGTCTGGGTGCGCTTGAGGCCCAGACGCTTGTTTTTCATCTTGAGCGCGTTGGGTTCGGGGCTGGGTTGGCTTTTGATGTTGCTGGACCCAAAGCACTTGGCCGTTGACATGACCGTTCCCGAAGCGTTCCCCTTTTATGCCTCCTACGCCAATCCGCATTTTCCGCTGAGCATTGCCAGCTTGGCGTTGATTGCCGCGATCTATCTGGCGGTGTTTCGTCGCGGCTTTGACCAAGCGCCGAACGTGGAAAACGGCGGCTTGGTGGTGATGCTGCTTTCGATGCTGTTGGCGTTGGTGCAGCCGGTGGCGCTTGTGCCGATAGGGGGGGCGTTGGTGCTTTACGTGGTTGTGCGCTACTGGCTGACGCGCGAGTTCCCTACCCACGAGCTGCGCTGGGCTTCGATGTTGTGGTTGCCCGCTATCCCGATTGCCATTTACGATATTTTTGTCTTCCGCTTCAACGAGGCCATGCGCCTTTTTAATCAGCAAAACCAAACCCCTTCGCCGGCGGTGTATCAATATGTGTTCGGGTTCGGGGTCTTGCTGGTGGTGGCGATCCCCGGGTTGGTGCGGGCGGTGCGGCGTTTTGAGCGGGACGGCGACCAATTGATGTTGTTGTGGCTGATCGTTAACGTGCTGGGGCTTTATATGCCCTTTAACTTGCAGCGGCGTTTGGCGATGGGGCTTATTTTGCCGTTGAGCTATTTTGCTGTGCGCGCGCTGGAAGACTATTGGCTTTATAAAGTGCGGGAAAACTGGCGCGTGCCCGCGACGATGGCGCTGATCGTGTTGCTGTTGCCGACCAACGTTTTGGTGCTGGGCATTCCGCTTTTCGGCGCAGTGTTCGACCCTGATAGTGGGCTAGAGGCGGGCTTGCTTTTGGAAAGCGACTATGTGGAGGCGATGCGCTGGCTGCGAGAAAACGCGCAGCCGGACGAAGTGGTGCTGGCCGCGCCGAAAGTGAGCTTGTGGATACCGGCGTACACCGATTTGGTGGTGGTCTACGGCCACCCGTTTGAGACGATTCACGCCGAAGAGCGGAGACAGCAGGTAGAGGCGTGGTATCGCGGGGAAGATTGCGAAACGTTGCTCAGCGGCGCTGTGCCTTTCCGCGTGCGCTATATCTTTTGGGGGCCGCAGGAGCGCTCGTTGGCGCGTGAGGACGCGGAGGGACACACGTATCCGAACGCGGGCCGGTGTGTTGAGGAGCTTCCTGAGGCGCGGGTGGCGCAGGTGGTGGAAAAAGGAGAGGTGACGCTTTATGTCATCCGATAAGGCGGCGTCGCGTTCTGCGTGGCGTTTTGCTGCATTACTCGCCGTCGTTCTGGCGGCGTTTTTGTTGAGTGTAGGGTTATGGCCCGGGCGCTTGCCGTTTGCTCCGGACGCGCATTTTTCCGACGCGGTGACCACCCATTGGCCGAACGCACTTTTTTTGCGGCGCGCGGCGTTGGGAACGCACACGTTTCCGTTGTGGCAACCGTTGGCGATGAGTGGCATTCCCTTTGCGGCCAATCCGCTGAGCAAGGTCTGGTATCCGCTGCAGTGGTTGGTGCTGATTTTGCCGCCCACTGTGCATTTGGACGTGCTGATCGGGTTGCATCTGTGGCTGGGCGGTGTGGGGATGTGGCGTTGGACGCGCGGAAGAGACATGGGGCGTGGCGGGGCGGCGTTGGCAAGCGTGGCATATGCGTTCGCGCCGCGCGGCATGATGGCGCTGGGACTGGGGCATCTGGATTTGGTTTATGCGGCGGGATGGTTGCCCTGGTTGTTGTGGGCTGTGTGTGAGGGGACGGGGGCTTTGCCCCCGCGCCCCCAGCAGGGGACTTTGTCCCCTGCACCCCCCGCAAGCCGCGCTGACGCGCGCCTTGCGGCGAGCAGCAAACGGGCGTCGGCGGTGTGGATGGGCGTGTTGGCCGCGTTGATTGTGTTGGCGGATGTGCGGTTGGGGGCGTATGGCGTGGCGCTGGCGGGAGCGTATGGGGTGTGGTGCGCTTGGGCGCGGCGCAGGGGGGCGACCTCGCCCGCCGCGCCCGCCACTTCGCGGCGGCGCAGCGACCTCGCCCGCCCCCGTCGCGCGCACGTCGTCCGCCGCTCGCTGACGCTCGCGGCGACCTCGCGCGCGCTCGGCGCCGCACTGATCGCTGTAGGGTTGACCGCGCCGCTGTGGAGCGCGTTATGGTGGTGGCGGGGAGCGCTTTCGCGCGGCAGCATGACGCTTGCCGACGCCGCGTTTGACAGCATACAGCCGTTGCAGTGGATCACCTTGCTGCTGGCGGATCACCAGGCGGGCGAGGCGTTGGTTTACGTGGGCGCGAGCGTGCTTCTGCTGGCGCTGATCGGGCTGTGGGCGCGTCCGCGCGAGCGCGTTTTTTGGGGTGTGGCGATTGGCGTGGCGGCACTTTACGCGATGGGGGAGCACTCTCCGCTATGGGTAGTGCTCAACCGCGCCGTGCCGATGTTGCGTTGGTGGCGTGTGCCGCCGCGCGCGTGGTATGTGGGCGTGGTGGGGTTGCCGTATTTGGCCGGTTGGGGAGCGGAATATGTGGCGCGGAACACGCCGAGCGCGCGCAAGGCGGCGCGATTGGGCGTGGTGGCGCTGCTGGCGGGCGGGACGCTTTGCGGTGCGGTGAGCACCTTTGCGCTGACCGCTGCGGAAGGGGTTTCTTGGCAGGAGACGGCGGGCGTTTTTGCGCTGCCACTGACCGCGTTCGTGATCGCGCTGGGGATTTTCGGGCGCGTGCGCGGGCGGGTGCTGCTGGCGGCGCTGTTGCTGGTGGTGATGGCGGATCTGCTGTGGATTGACAGGGCATTAGTCGAGGGGCGGGGGCGCGAGGTGTGGCTAGAGCCGTACCGCGCGCTGGCGGAGCACTTGCGCGCCGACGGGGTGACGCGCGTTTACGCGCCGGACTACAGCTTGCCGCAGCAAGCGAGCGTCTATTGGGAAGTGCCGCAATTTGGCGGGGTGGACCCCTTCCAAACGCGGCGCTATGTGCAGGCGGCGGCTGAGGCCAGCGGCGCGTACCCGAGTGGGTATAGCGTGACCATTCCGCCCTATGAGGCGACGAGTGCGTCCGCTGAGGCCGACGAGGCCGAGCGCGTGCGCCAGGCGAACCGCGATGCGCCGATGCGCGCCGAGCTGCTGGGGAAGTGGGCCGTTTCGCATGTAGTGGCGCGCTATCCGCTGGCCGTTGACGGGCTGGTGCTGAGCGCGCGGGTGGGCGATGTGTTTGTTTATCGCAACGCTTACGCGCCAGCGGTGCAAATGGAGTGGGACGGGCCGAATCGTGTGACGGTGCAGGTGGCGGAAGGGTGGCAAGGGACGCTTTACGCACTGGCGGGAGGACGTTGGCAGGACGCGCCTGCCGACGCGCTCGGCTTGCCCGGCGTGGTCAATGGACGGCGCAACGTGTGGGAATACCGTTACAGCGCCTCCGAGGTATTTTGGGGGATCGGGCTGGGCGTGGTCTTGAGCGCGCTGGGCGTGTGGATCGGGAGACGAGGGGATGCCTGAGGTGCAGATCAGCGCGCGCGAGTGGCGTTGGGTGGCGATCTTTGCGTTGAGCGTGATGGCGTTGACCTGCGTTCCCTATCTGGTCGGCGCGGCGGCGGCGGGGCACGGTTGGACGTTCAGCGGGTTTGTCTTCGGCGCGGAAGACGGCTATAGCTACTTGGCGAAAATGCGCTTGGGTGCGCGCGGCGAGTGGCTTTTCACCATCCGCTACACGGATGAGCCGCACAGCGCCGCGTTTTTCTTTGCGCCGTACTTATTGCTGGGCAAGATCGCCGCGCTCTTTGCCGAGCCAAGCAGTCCGCGCCTTTTCGCCGCGCTGATCGTCACGTTTCACGCGGCGCGTGTGGCGGCGGGCGCGCTGCTGCTCGGGGTGATCTATCGTTTCGCGGCGCATTTTTTGCGCGATGTGCGCGCGCGACGAACTGCGCTGGCGCTGATCGCGCTGGGCGGTGGGTTGGGTTGGTTGCTGACACTGCTTGGGCGCTCCGAGTGGCTGGGGTCGTTGCCGCTGGACTTTTACGTGCCGGAGGCGTATACGTTTCTGATCCTGTACGGGTTGCCGCATCTGGCGTTGGCGCGGGTCGCGTTGTTGCTCGGGTTGCTGTCGATGTTGGGCGCGTTGGGCGCGGAACGCTGGCTCAAACGCGCGTTGGGCGCAGGGGTGGCCTGGGCGGTAATGGGGCTGTGCGTGCCGTTTTACGTGGCCGTGCTGTACGTTTTGCTCGGCGCGTGGGGGCTGGTGAGCTGGGCGCGCTGGCGGCGTTTCCCTCGGCGGTTGGCGCAACGGGCGGGCGTGGCGGCGCTTGTGCCGCTGCCGTATCTGGGCTACACGGCGTGGATGTTTTGGCACGACGAGGTGCTGGCGGGATGGTCGGCGCAAAATTTGCTGCCCGCGCCGCATCCGTTGCACTACGCGGCGGGGTACGGAGTGTGGCTGGTCTTCGCGCTGATCGCTGTGCCGCGCTTTTGGCGCGCGGGTAGCGAGGGGCATTTGTTGCTGGTGGCGTGGTTGGCGTTGCTGCCGATTGTGTACTTGCCGCTCAACGTGCAGCGGCGGTTGGGCGAGGGCGTGATCGTGGCGCTGGGGGTGCTGGCGGTGGCGGGGGCGGCGGGTGGAAACGTAGCGCCGGCGGGGGACGGGGGGCGCGCCGCCAGGGGCGAGCAAAGCTCGCCCCCGACGCGCGGCAAAGCCGCGCGTGGTGCGCCGAAAGGCGCACGGCGGCGCGCCCCATCGCGGCGGGCGTTCGCCGTTCTGTTGGCGCTGACGCTGCCGACAAGCGCGCTGCTTTTGTTCGGTGGCGCGCTTAGCGCGGCGCGTCCGCAGCGTCCACTTTTTTGGCCCACCGCCGAGTTGCGCGCATTGGACGCACTCAACGCGCTTGCGCCGCCCGATGCGGTTGTGCTTTCGCTCAAACCCAGCGGCGCGGTGATTCCCGCCCGCAGCGACCTGATCGCGTACATCGGGCACGGGCCGGAAA
>JALSSH010000399.1 GCA_026984385.1 Ardenticatenia bacterium
CCATCGGGCGACCGCGTAGCCGTCCGCCTCCATACGCGGGATGGTTTCTTCCACGCCCAGCGCGTCCCAAATTTCAAATGGGCCGAGCGCGTGGTTAAAGCCCCACTTGTTGGCGTTGTCTACGGCAGGGATGCTGTCCGCGATCTCGTCCAGGTGGCGCGCGGCGTAGGTGAGGTAGAAGGCGTGCATGGCCCAAAGGAACTGCGCGGCGCGGTCTTCGGCGTTCACCAGCGCTTTGATGCGCGCGCCCACGTCCTCGATCTTGCGGAATTGGCCCACGCTTTCAAAGCGCACTTTGGTCGGCGGCTCGTATTCCAGCGTTTGGAGGTTCAGTTGCCAAAATTCACGCCCGTTCTCGGTTTCCACGCGCTTATAGAAGCCCTGGCGCGTTTTGTTGCCCAGCCAGCCGCGCTCTAACATCGCTTGCATCAGTTGCACGGTGGGCGCGTAGTTGAGCACCTCGCGGGACTCGTCTTCCGGAATGGCGGGGTAGAGATTGCTATTGACGTGAACCATGATGTCCACGCCGATCAAGTCAAAAAGGCGGAAGGTGGCCGTCTTGGGGTGACCGATCAGCGGGCCGGTGAGCGCGTCCACCTCGCCGACCGTGTAGCCGTGTTCCAGCGCGTAGTTGACCACGAACGTCCCCACCATGCTGATAAAGCGGTTGGCGATGAAGTTGGGCGTGTCTTTGCAGCGCACCACGCCTTTGCCCAGCGCGTTGACGCCGAAATCTTGCATGAAGGCTATCAGTGCGGGGTCGGTATCCGGATGGGGGATCAACTCCAACAGCTTAAGGTAGCGGGGCGGGTTGAAAAAGTGCGTGCCCAAAAAGTGGCGGCGGAACTCGTCCGAGCGCCCTTCGGCGATAGCGCGGATCGAGAGGCCGCTGGTGTTGGTGCTGACGATGGCGTGCGGTTGGCGCACAGCTTCCAGCCGCTCCATCAGCCCTTGTTTGATGCCCAAGTTTTCGACGATGGCCTCCACAATCCAATCTACCTCGCGCAGCCGCTCAAAGTCATCTTCCAGGTTGCCGGGGGTGATGAGGTCCAGATCGTCGGGGTGGAAAAGTTGTGCGGGGCGGCTTTTGCGCATGGCCTGTAAATTTTTTAGCACAATGGCGTTACGTTTGTCCGGCGGGTCGCCCGGGGCGCTCTCTTTGGGGGGGATATCCAGCAGCACCACCGGTATCCCGATGCCGGCCAAAAGCGCGGCGATGCCGCTGCCCATCGTGCCAGAGCCGATCACCGCCGCTTTGCGGATGCGGTAAGTCATAGTGCGTTCTCCTGTCTCCAATAAACTAAAGACTCTATTTAGCCCAATAGGGCGGCAACCTGCTATCCATTATGACACAGGGCGGCGATCTGCGTAAAGCAATACGTTCGGAGGAATTCTGAATCTAGGGCACGTTTGCGTGGAACACTACCCACACGGCGACCCTTGCCCCCGTCGTGCGTCATCGACGCGCTTCTCAAACAACAAGAGGGCGGGCCGCGCACGGTCCGCCCTCCGTAGCTAAGGAGAAGTGCAAGTTACCCAGCCCCCCAAATAGGGGGTTCACCATCTTTTAGGTCGGGAAGGGAGCGCGAAAAGGGGCGCGTTTTACGGGACGACGATCCATGTTTCCCAGTCGTCCCCTTCGCGGGGCATCGTGCCGCCGATCACGTCTACGACTTGTCCGCGCAGCGCAACGCCCAGCAAATAGCCCACCGACGCGCCCGTGCCTGTGCAATCAAAGCGGTAACGCACCGTCACGCGATACGCGCCGCTTTGGGCTTGGCCGCGCTCCAAGATGACCCGCTCGACCGGTGTGGTGGTGCGCGCTTCGCACAAGTCGTTGGCGCTGGCCGTGCGCTCGCCGACCGCTGCGCCGTCCGGTGCGGTGAGCGCAAGCTCCAAGTCGGCCTCGGAAGCCCAGATCAAGACCAGCTCCATATCCGGCCCCTCGGCAGGCGTAAAAGCGCCCGCTTCTGGCGCGGAGTGTGGCCCGCCCAGCAAGAGCAGCCGATAGTCCCCCGCCGTGTTCAAGTCACCCAGCCGCACATCCAGCGTATAGAGTCCGTCTTCCGGCAACACAAAACGCGCCAGGCGCACCTCGTCTTCCGCGAAGCCGCCCGTGCTAACCGCCAGCGGTTGGCCGTCCGGCCCCAGCAGCGCCAGGCGTGGGAGCAGATCGCCGGACTCGCGCAACACAGTGGCGGTGATCTGTTCTCCGGCGTGCCCGTTGAAGCCGTAACGGGCGACGGGTTGCGATAGGGAAAGCGTGCCCTGGGCGCTTTCGCCGTAGGCAAGCGCGGGCAAACCGACCCCATCGTGAGTGGCTGTGGCGTTTTCTGCGCGCAGCTCCAAGCGATAGTGGCCGCTGGTTGTGCCGTGCTCAAAGCCGTAGCGCGTGGCGCGGAGCAGATAGAGTCCGTCGTCCGGCAGGGTGAAGTGGGCGATGCCTGCTTCCGGACGGTGTGGGGAAACGTCGTCGCGGCTGGCGAGTTCGTAACCGGCGGCGTCGGTCAGGATCAAGTATGGGTCTAAATCGCCCTCGGTTGGGGTCATGCGCACGGTGATCACGTCGCCCGCCATGCCCTGGAAAACGTACCAATTCTCGATATGCTCATGGTCCAGTGTGCCGCTGACGGCGTCGCCATAAGCAACCCAGTGGGCCGGGGGCAACGCTTCGTGAATCCAGCGTGTGCCGCCCGCGACGACGGCCAATCCACCGCTACCTTCGCGGGTCAGCGTGAGCGTGTATGCGCCGCTGGAAAAGCCGTCTGCAAAGCCGAAGCGCGTCGCCACGATGGTATAGTTGCCGTCTTGCGGCAAGGTGTAGCGGGTGATGGTGGGCATCACGGACTGATTGGCATCGTCTACCTCGGTCAAGGTTTCGCCGTCCGTCCCCAGCAAGAGCAAATAACCGTCCAGCGCGCCGCTTTCGTCACCGGTGCGCGCCATTTCGATGGTGACCACGCCGCCCTGCGCGCCCTCAAAAACCCAACGCTGTTCGTAATCGTCGTCGCTGATCTCGCCGCTGACCGTTTCCCCGTAGGCAATTGAAGAAACAGCGCCCCCCTGTTGGGGCGCGCTGTCCGATGAAGTGCTAGGGGCGTGGCTTCGCGCTAAAAAGGCGGTGTTGGCGGGCGCACGCTGGCGGGTGGAAGGTTCAGTGCCCACGTCGTGTTCCAAGCTCAGCGTGTAGAGGCCAAACTCGAAGCCGTCCCGCTCCAAAAAGCGCGTTGCCACGATGAGGTAGTCGCCGTCGGCGGGGAGCGTGAAGCTCAGCGCGGAATCCGTGCCCATGCCCGGCGCGTCGTCATTTTCAGCCAGAATCTCGCCCTCGGCGTTCATCAAAAAGATCGAAGTATCCAAGCCGAATTCGTCGTCTTCCTCGTTGACAGCGTGCATCTCGATATAGACGTTCTCACCGGCTTTGCCACTGAAACGGTACACTTCTTGGTAGACCTCATCGGTGATGACGCCGTCCACCGTTTCGCCGAAGGCGATCGGGATCGCGTCTTCCAACGAAACGGGCGCGAGCGCCGGGGGTGGCTCGATATCCGCGTAGGCGCTGGCGTCAAACGAGCCGACGCCCGGGTGAGCAGCTACCGCGTCTAGGAAGGCGATGGCGGTGTGCGTCATCGGGCCGATGTAGACCGCCAGCACCGTGCCGTCCGTGTCTACCAGGAGCGAGGTGGGTATGCCCAGCACCTTGACATAGTCGGAAAAGCGCTCGTCTTCGTCGTGGGCGGTGGCGATGGTATCCGGATAGTGAGCGAGTTCGTCTGCGGCGGCTTGTGGATCGTCAAAGGTGTTGACAAAAAGCACGTCGAAGCTGTGTTCTTCGGGCGTGGTGGCAACTTCGACCAAGCGCGGCATTTCCAGAAGGCACGGCGTGCACCAGGAGGCCCACAAGTTGACCAGCACGGGGCGCTCTAGGTCGCTAAAGGAAAAATCCGGATCGTCGAGAAAACCGCTCAAGGTTTGGTCGGCCAAGTTCATGCCGACCGCGCTTGGTTCGTCCTGGGCGTTCGGATCGCCCAATGGGCCGCCAACCCAGTCCATGAAGTTACCGGCACGCAAGTTTTGCATGTACACTTCCAAAGCCAGGCGCGCGATCTCTTGCTGGGGATCGTCTTGCGCGTGCAAGGGGGCGATGGATGTGCCGAGCAACAACCCCAACAACGCCAGCACCATAGCTCCCCGTTGTAGATAGTGACAGATACGCATAATTGTCTTCCCTCCTGTTAAGCTCGCGCTCCCAGTGTAGCACGGGTTAGGGGTTCTCAACCAACCGCCTGAGGTACGTTTGCTCTGCGCTGAGGCGAGAAGGGGCGGGGTGCGCAAGGGGCGGAATGGCGTACAATAAAGGGCGGTTTGGCCCCATTCCCGCACACAAAGAGAGGACGCGGTGACATCCGACGTGCTACCCGCCACCGTTCGCGCGCTCTATCCGTTTGAGTCGCACTATTACGCTCTGAGCGATGGAACACGGATGCACTATGTGGACGACGGCCCGCCGGACGGTGAGGTGCTGGTCTTTGCGCACGGCTATCCGCTGTGGAGCTTTGAGTTTCGCGCGCCGATAATCTATTACGCGGCGCAAGGTTACCGGTGTATTGCCATGGACTATATCGGCTATGGGCTGAGCGACAAGCCGGGCAGTCGTCGTTACCACACGTTGCGTCGTCATACGTATAACCTTATTGAACTGATCGGCGGGTTGGAGCTGCACGATGTGACGCTGGTCGTGGAAGATTGGGGCGGCCCCTTTGGGTTGGGCTATGCCATCCGCCACCTGGAAAACGTCAAGCGGCTGGTGGTGATGAACACGTGGGCTTTTCAGGAAAGCTATTCTCATCGTTTGCACCCTTTGGTGCGCTTGGTGACCCGTCGGGGGGTGGGGGAATTGCTTTTTGGGCCGCTGAACTTGGCTTTTCGGTGGGGGGTGCAACGCTGGACGGCGCGCGAGCTTTCCCCAACCGTGATGCAAGCGTACAAAGTGCCCTTCCGCGATGTGCGTAGCCGTGTGGCGTTGGTGCAATTTCCCCGCATGATCAGCACATCGGCTTCGCATCCTTCGGCGGGAGAAATGCGCGATTTGGAAGAGCGGCTGAGCACGCTTCAACACATCCCGACGCTGCTTTTGTGGGGGGAGGACGACCCCGTTTTTACGCCGGACGTGGCCCGCCATTGGAAGGAGGTTTTGCCGCGCGCGCAAGGGCCGCGCTTTGTGCCGAACGCCGGTCACTATCTGGCCGAAGACGCGCCCGACGCACTCGTGCAACAGCTTGACCGCTTCTTAGAAAATACCTAAAAGGAGGTCTCCAACCCCTACTTCAGTCATGCTTGTTGAGAACTTGCCCTCACGATATACTTAATCTATGCTGTTCACAGTTCGATTAAAATGTGCTTGCGCATCGTAGCCTAACCGAACAGCAGGGGGTTTCGGTACTGCGTCCTTTGAGGGGATACGCTAAGCTTTCATGCCGTCGCACCAAAGCGTGCCCAGCCCACTTGTGAGCCTGGTCAACTCCTAAACATAAGGTGGTAGATAGACAGATGGACTTCGAGGAACACACACAGCAGCAGCCGCAGCAGGATGACAATCACGACGCTGAGGACGTCGCCCGCGCTGAAAGCGAAAACCACGCCGAAGATTTTGCCGCGTTACTGGCCGAATCCTTCGACTATCAGCCGCCGCGTCGTGGCGAAATTCGTCAGGCCACCATCTTGCAGATCGAGCCGAACGAGATCATCGTGGATATGGGCGCCAAGCAAGATGGCCTTGTCACGACGCAAGATTTGGAGCGTCTGGACCCGGACTTCCGCGCCTCGCTCCAAGTGGGGCAGCAAGTGCCCGTCTATGTGCTCAACCCGCGAGACAGCGAAGGCAATTTGATCGTCTCGATCAATATGGGCCTCCAACAACACGACTGGGACGCGGCCCGCGCTTTGTTGGAAAAAGACGAGGCGGTCGAGGTGACTGTGACCGGCCACAATCGGGGGGGCGTGCTGGTCAATTGGCGGCGTCTGGAAGGTTTTATTCCGGCTTCGCACATGGTCTCGGTGCGTGCAGGCTTGCAAGGGCACGAGCGCCGCGATGCTTTCAACGCGCTGATCGGCAAGCGGATTGGCGTTAAGGTGATCGAGGTTGACCAAGACCGCCGCCGCTTGATTTTTTCCGAGCGCGAAGCTCAGCGCGAATGGCGCGCCCAGCAAAAAGCGCGCCTGTTGGCCGAGCTGAACGAGGGCGACATCGTGCGCGGCGTGGTCACCGGTTTGCGTGACTTCGGCGCATTTGTCAATTTGGGTGGGGCGGACGGCCTGATCCACGTCAGCGAACTGGCTTGGCATCGTGTAGACCATCCGCGCGACGTGTTGAAAGTGGGCGAGGAGATCGAGGTCTACGTGCTCAGCTTGGACCGCGAGGCCAACCGGATTGCGCTCAGCCGCAAACGGCTTTTGCCCGACCCCTGGGATACGGCGCTGGAGCGCTATTATGAGGGGATGTTGGTCGAGGGCACGGTGACCAACGTGGTGGACTTCGGCGCGTTCATCGCGCTGGACGACGGGCTGGAGGGGTTGCTCCACCTGAGCGAGATGGGCGACGGTTCGCTCAAAGAGCCGTATAGCTATGTGAAAAAAGGCGATCGGCTGAAGTTGCGCATTAGCCGCTTGGAGCCGGAACAGCGGCGCGTTGGCTTTACACAGCGTTGGGGGATTGAGGAAACGGAAGCCGACCGCGAGCGTGCCGCTCAACAGGCCGGTGAGCCTGGCGAGGAAGTCGGCGGCGCGGAAGAACAGCTCGTCGAAGCCGAAGCCGAGCCGCCCGCTCCGGAAGCTGCGAGCGCTGCCGAGATCGAGGCCGAGGTCGCTCCGCCCTCTGAGGAGGCGGACGAGGCCTAAGCCGCGAGCGTGCGCAAAATCGGCGCGCCGCGCGACCGTTGATTTTCGGCGTCGGTCGCGCGGCGCGCCTTGCGTGCTCCCGTGCGAATGCGGTTACCCTATGCTCGGTGCGTGTTGCCCCACCGCGTTTTTCTCTGTGCGCGGCGGGGCAGCCGTTGTATAATGGCGCACGAGCATCTTTTGCAGAGAAGGGCTTGGGACCATGAAACGCTTTGTTCCGATGTTGACGCGGGTAGTTGGTGTGTTGGTGGCGCTGGCCTTGCTGAGCGCGCCGCTGACGGTGTGGGCGCAAGAAGGGCACGGCGCAGAGGGCGCACGTGCGGCTGAGCCTGCCGGTGCGAATCTGGGTGCGTTGATTACGTTGCTCGGCGTCTTGGCGATCCTGGCGGTGGGCAGCGTGTACATGGCCTGGAGCGAGCCGGAGCCGGAAAGCGACGAGTAACGGTGTGTGCAACGGGGCGGGGTGTTGCTACAATTGTTGTTGACGCACCGTTCGCTTAGAAGAGCTAATTGAGGGACATTATGGCAGACGCACGTTTGGAGCAGGCGGAAACCCCGCGTGATGATTGGGAAAAGTACACCGTTGCCCCGGAAGTCCAACGCAGCGCCACACGCTCGGGGCGCTGGCGGTTTTTGGTTTTGGGGCTGGCGCTTTTGGGCGCGATTGCCTATTTGATGCTTTCCGGCACAGGCATCGGCGCGCGCTATTACACCACGATTGAGGAGCTGCTCAACGATCAGTCCATGTGGGGGAAGAAAGTGCGCATTTCCGGCGCGGTAGTCGGCGACCCGGTCTTTTCTCCGGAGACCAACGAGCTGCATTTTGTGGTCGCCAATATCCCCAACGACAACGACGCTATTCGCGAGCAGGGCGGTTTGGCGCTGGTCTTGCACAACGCGGTGATCAACCCCGATGTGCCGCGTTTGCAGGTGGTGGCGCACGACAAGGAAATCCCCGATCTGTTGCAAAACGAGGCCCAGGCGATTATGGCCGGTCGTTTGGAGATGGTGGATGGAGAGCCGGTCTTTTACGCCGATGAGATCAATCTCAAGTGCCCGACCAAATACGAGGAATCCGTGCCGGAACAGGTCGTGCAATAGCGCGGTTTTCGCACCTCAAGAACGCAAACGGCGTTGAGCTTGGCTCAGCGCCGTTTTTTTGTTTCCCCTTGCCAAATGAGAATTTGATGAGACTTGTGCTCTTTTGCTGTTGATTAAATTGACTTCATAAATATAAAACTTTACTATCAATATACATTGATGTATTGACCGTTCCTTCGACTTGCTCCAGATAGACATATCCTGAGGAGAAACCTGTTATGGCTCGTAAGTTATCCGTGTTTGTGCCGTTGGTCGTCGGCGTGGCTTTTGTGCTGGCGGCGTTGGTTGTGGCAAGCGTGACCGCCCCGCCGCAAATCGCCCAAGCCCAAGAAGGGCCTGCTGTTGATGGCGCAGCTTTATTGGACTATCTGATCAACCAAGCCCCTTACACCGAGTGGGGTTCGTGGAATGCCGACCGTTGGAGCGATTTCGGCGGGCTGCTCACCAGCGGTGAGCCGCACGGCAACACGATCCGCATTTTTGTCAACGACGTGGCGCGCCAGGCTGTGCAAGCTGACGACTTCGACGGCACGCTGCCCTACGGGAGCATCGTGGTTAAAGAAAACTACATGGGTGCGCTTTCCAACCCGGGGGACATTGCGGCACTAACCGTGATGTACAAGGTCGAGGGCTTCAATCCGGAGGCGGGCGACTGGTTTTGGATGAAGGCGGCGGGCGACGGTAGTGCGGTGATGGCGGCGGGTGCGGTCGAGGGCTGCATCAACTGCCATTCGCAAGAGGGCAACGCCGACTATATGTTGCGCTACGCTTTTGGCGATGAACCGGCGGTGAGCTACGGCGAGCCGCTACCGGAAGCTAACAGCGCGGCGGTGTTGGACTACATCTTCAACGTGGCCCCCTTCACCGAATGGGGATCGTGGCCGGCGAACGAGATGGACGACTTCGGAGAGTTCCTAGTGGGCAACGAGCCGCACGGCGCAACCGTGCGTATTTGGGTCAATGACCGTGCCCTGGCCGCGATTGACCGCCCGAACTTCGACGGCACGCTGCCCTACGGCAGTATGATCGTCAAGGCGAACTACATGGGCACGCCGGAAGCTCCGGGCGACATCGCGGCGCTGACCATTATGTACAAGGTCGAGGGCTTTAACCCGGAGGCGGGCGATTGGTATTGGATCAAGGCCGGCAATGGCGGGACAGAAGTTGCCGCCGAGGGCGCGGTTGAAAGCTGCATCAATTGCCATGTGGAAGGAACGGACTACGTGCGCCGCTTTGATTTGCAACGCCACGCCGAGATGGTCAACGAGGAGATGATGGAAGGCGGCGGCATGGATGCTGAAGGTATGGATGGCGGCGAGGGGATGGGGTCCGACGGCGCGCTGAACGCTGAGGATGTCACCGCCGCTGAGCAATTGGTCGCCACGCGCTGCACGCTTTGCCATACCCGCGACCGCATCGACGAAGAGATCGAGGAAGGGCAAGGCGCGCGTTTTTGGGAGATGACCACCAAGCGCATGATCAGCAACGGCGCGCCGATCAACGAAGAGGAACGCGCTTTGATCGCGGCGTACCTGACTATGCTTTCCGCGCAATAAGCACTGCCGACGCCACTCCGCGTTAGGGGGGCGCGCGCACTCACAGCCCGATCCGCACGGATCGGGCTGTTTGCTCTTTGCGGGGCGCGTGTGTATGATCCGCGCGCTGTGTGGTGGCGCGATGCGTTTTTCGCCAGGAGCAAAGAGAGCTTTTGAAGGGTGAGAAAATGAAAGATTTACGTGTGTTTGCCGCCGAGCTTGCCGATGTGTTGACCGAGTACAGCTCGCCGGTGCAGCCCGGGGACTACGTCACTATCGTGGGCAACAGCGCGACTTGTTCTCCGCTG
>JALSSH010000400.1 GCA_026984385.1 Ardenticatenia bacterium
GTGGAACAGTCCAAACGCCGCCTGGATACCATGTTGGCGCACGGCACAACAACCGTCGAGTGCAAAACCGGCTACGGGCTGCAAACGTCCACCGAGATCACCATGCTGAGCGCGATTGCTTTGTTGGATGCCGAGCATCCGCTCGACTTGGTGCCGACCTTTTTAGGGGCGCACGCCGTGCCGACGGAGTACGCCGACGACGCGGACGGCTACGTGCAGCTTGTGGTCGAAGAGATGTTGCCCGCCGTCGCCAACTGGCGCGCCGAACACTGGCCCGGGGCGCTTTTCTGCGACGTGTTCTGTGAGGTCGGCGCATTTGATCTGGCCCAAACACACCGTATTCTACAAGCTGCCCAAACGCACGGGCTGGGGCTAAAAGTGCACGTTGACGAGTTCGAGTCGCTCGGCGGAGCGCGGCTGGCCGCCGAACTCGGCGCGACCTCGGCGGATCATCTCGTCGTGACGCCCGAAGAGGACATTGCCGCGCTGGGGCGCTCGCAAACGGTTGCCGTCTCGTTGCCGCCGACGCCGTTTGGGTTGGGACACACACGCTACACGCCCGCGCGCAAGTTCTTGGCCGCGAACGCCGCGCTCGCCATCGCCACCGACTGCAACCCGGGCACCGCCTGGACCGAAAACCTGCAATTCGCCCTGGCGCTGGCCGCGCGCTATTTGCGCTTGACGCCCGCCCAGGCCCTGGCCGCCGCCACCGTCAACGCCGCTTATGCCATCGGGCAAGGGGAGCGGCTCGGCAGCTTGGAGATCGGCAAACAAGCCGACGTAGTGATTTGGGACGTGCCGAGCTATGAGTTTTTGAGCTATCGCTTTGGGGTCAATATGGCCCAAACCGTGATCAAACGCGGGCGCGTGGTGTATACGTCGCGTAGGGGTGGGTTGTACTGAGCGCTCGGCGAACGCTCGTTGGCAGGGAACGCCCGCCGTCGGTGGGGCGCGCCGCCTAGCCGCGCTCCGCGCGGCTGACGCGCGGCAGAGCCGCGCGTGGTGCGCCGAAGGCGCACGGGCGGCGCGCCCAATGCGCGATCACCGCAGAGGTCCACTCGCGCCGACGAACGCTCCCCGTTGGGGCGTAGGAGCACCCCCCCGAAAAACCGTTCGCGTGCTCAGTCTACCACCACAAGATCGCGCATAGCTTCCAACTTGGCAGGGCCGATCCCTGGCACATTGTCCAGCTCTTCCAGCGAGCGGAACGGGCCGTGCTCCTCGCGATACGCGACGATCGCCGACGCCAGCGATGGCCCGATGCCGGGCAACTGCTCCAATTCCTCTGCTGTGGCCGTGTTGATGTGGATCAGTGGCGGATGGTTGGGCGTTGGCGTCTCGACCGTTTCCCCTTCGCGTGACGGCACGTAGACCAAATCTCCGTCGTTGAGCACCTGACCCAAATTCACCCGCGCAAGGTCCGCGTCATCGGTCGCCCCACCCGCTGCCTCGATGGCATCTTGTACGCGGCTGCCCGAAGGCAGCGCCACCAACGTCTCCGGTCGCGCCACTGCCCCCGTGACGTAGACCGTGTATTGCCCGGGCGTCGCTGTGACCACACGCACCACCAGGGTTGCCTGCTCCGCATCTTCGGCGCGCGTCGGAACGTGGATATGGTCGCCGTCCTGCAACACTTGCGCCAAATTCACCCGCTCCAAATCCGCCCCAGGGCGCGCTCCGCCCGCCGCCTCCAGTGCGTCAATCACGCGGCTGCCATGCTCCAACGTGACCAGCGCCTCCGGTGTTGCCACCGCCCCCGTGATGTACACCGTGTACGGCCCGGGCGTCGGCGTCGCGCTGGGGATCGGCGTGGACGATGGAATTGGCGTGGGTTCGGGCGGAATGATCGTGATGGTCGTGGGCTTGGGGCGTTGCGCCAACAACGCCACCACGCCCGCTAACAGCGCCAGGCTCAACAGCGCAAAAAGCGGGTACTTGTAGCGCTCCAAAAGCGGCAGTGGTTGAGGATCGGAAGATTGATCAGGCGATGGCATAGTGGAACAAATCCCGTGTTCGTCTTCAAAATTGGCGAGCCGTTGTTATTCCTGCCAGCGCGGCAAAACGAAGCTGATGCGCATAGTGGCCGTCTCT
>JALSSH010000401.1 GCA_026984385.1 Ardenticatenia bacterium
CGTCACCGTGCCCGTACCCTGCACGTTCGGGCCGGAGTAGGCGTAAACGTTGGGCTGGACGCGCGCCAGGAAGTACGGCGTTGGCTCCATGCCGCGCCACATGATGCCCCCTTCGGCGGGCGTGATGGCCGCCAGATGGTCGCAGAAATTGATCGCGGGCGCGCCGCTGCACGAGCCGCTCATGTGGTCCGTGCCCGGGCGCATCTGCCAAACCGAGTTGGCCGTCGGCGCGAAATCCACGCCGCTCATCGGCGCGCCTTGCTCCCCTTCCACCGAGGAAATCGGCGGCGCGGCCATGATCAGCGGCGGCGGCTCAACTTCCGCGACCGCTTCGCAAGCGCCGAGCGCGCGCACCGCTGACTGGGGCGCCCATGTGGGCGTTTCGCCGGTGTCCAGTTGCCACCAGGGCGAGCCGTCCGGCGCTGCGGCCCAGCCGATCACCGGATAGCTGGCCTGGGCGCTCATCGCCGCCAGCACGCCGCGCTCTTCTCCCGGGCCAACACGCAGCGAAACTTGCGCGTCCTCGCTCGGCAGGCCGACTGTGCAGGCTGTCGGTTGCGGCAAAAGTTCCAGTGGGGCGTAGGCGACGCTGGGAAAAGCATAAGTGCGCAGCACCTGCGGATCGGAAAGCGGGGTCAGGCCGTCCTCTCCGCCCAGCGTCACACGCACGCCCTGCCCGCGCTCCACCTCCTGCGGAATGCCACGCGCGGTTATCGTCGCCGCGCCGGAAAGCGCCTTGACCTCTAGCGCGTCGTTGGGCTGTGCGGTGATAAGCAGCGTCGCGTCTGCAAAGTCCAACGTCACCTGATCCACGATCACGCTGGCGGTTTGCTCGCCCGCATATTGCAACAGCAAGCCGGAGGGCGCTTGCGGGCAAATCGCCGCGCCGGAGGTGAAGGTCAAGGCCTGGAACGGCTCGGCGGCTTGCACAGGCGGCGTCACGTCGTTGGGCAAAAGCACCTCCAGCGCGTTGAGCGCGTCCCAATCGCCATCCCAACCGATCAGTGGCACAAAAACCCAGCCGATCCCGCCGGAAAATTGCACGCGCACCCAGTCGGCTTGCTCGTTGCGCCCGTCGGCGAGCGCTTCCTCGCCTCCCGCCATTTGCCCCACCACCGCGTAGGTCACCGCCGCGCCGTTGCGCACATTGATCGGCGAACCGCCGCGATTGTAGACGGTCAGCGTGGGGCGCTGATCGGCTTGTTGAGCGGGGGCGGCTGTTTCCGTTTCACCGAAAAAGACCGCCGTCACCGCGCCCGCCTCGTCCGGCAAACCCGCCGTCAGCGCGGCTACCGCGACGCCCCAGGCGTTGGCCGTCGCGTCGGCGGAGGTGTACAGCGCGCGTAAATCCGCTAACGGAATGCGCGCGCCCTCGGTGTTGATCCGCTCGCGGTCGCTTTCCAAGGCGCTTGCTGTGGCAAGGCACGCTTCGCCCCGCGCCACGTCTGCGCACGTTTCTTGCGCTGCTTGGATCGCTTGCGCGGTCAGCTCCTCGCACGAGCCGCCGTCTTGTGCTGCGACGGTCGGGACGCGCATTGCCGCGCTCAACCCCCCGCTCCACAAAACGGCCAGCCCCAGCGCCAGTGTGATGCTTATACGCCAAAAACGCATGGGTTTTCCTCCTGAAAAGTCCCTATGAGCGTCCCGTTCCCAGCGGCGGAGCGGCGCGCGCGAGGACGCCGCGAGCGTAGCGACGTGGCGTCCGACGTGCGCGCCGCAGCGGGGCGGGCGTCGTGCCGCGCGGTTTTTTGCGCGGCGCAAGGTCGCCCCGCCCTTGCCCCAGGCCGCAAGCGCTTTATAATCGGCGACGCTTGCGCTGATTGTAGCCGCATTTCCGCCAAGGAGACCACACCATGCCCCGCAAACTCACCCTCACGTTGCTGGTGCTCGCCACGTTGCTTTTGGCCGCTTGCGCTCAAAAAAGCAGCCCAACCCAAGCCGTCGAAGCCTATTTGCAAGCTCAGATCGCCGGCGATGAGGATAAGCTCGTGAGCCTTTCTTGCGCCGCCTGGGAAGAACAAGCCGTCGCTGCCGCCGCTTCGTTCCGCTCTGTGGACGCCCGCTTGGACAATCTCGCCTGCCAAGAAGTCG
>JALSSH010000402.1 GCA_026984385.1 Ardenticatenia bacterium
GAGCAAATGGCGCAGGGCGCGGTGTGGTGATCGGCGAGCCAGGGTTGTCATGGTCGGTTATCCTCGGCAAGTTAGATGCGAGATATATTTCTATAGTGTAGTATAACCACAAGCGTATAAGGGTTTTTTGACGGCGGTTAATCGTATGCTAAACGCAAGTGCCCTTCGCGTAGTCATTCTCAGGACACACTAAGCATAGCTGACCCCCACCTCATAAAATGCCCGCTTCCACCCAAAAGCGGCAAATAGTAGAGCTTCCCCAGCCACCAGCCCCAACCGTATCTCGTCCGACAGACCAACCGTAAGCCGTAAGCTCAGCGCCGCGAGCACGCCGAGCGCCAGCGCCACGCCCGCCGCCGCTCGCACGCTCTGCCACCATGCGCGGAACGTCACACCCGAGACACGCCAGAAAAGCCACCAGGCCGCCGGTTGGAGCAGAAAACTGGTTAGCAGCAGAAAAAACGCCACCCCCGCGATGCCGTAGTTCGCGCCGATGAAGAAGGCGAGCACATAACACGGCAAGCCGATCAGCCCGAGCAGTGCGTGCAAATGCGGCACGCCGAGCGCGCGATACACGCCGCCGTTGAACATGCCGCCCGCTTCCCGTATCCCGACCAGGGCCAGGATTTGTGCGGGGAGCGCCATCGGCAACCAGCGCGTCCCTAAAATGACGCGCACGCCTACCGGCATGGTTACCGCCAACAGTACCAGCGTGGGATAGGCGAACCAGGCGGCCAGGGACACACTGGAAAGGTAGAGTGGGCGTAGGCGCGCGCGGTCGCCGTGTTGCGCGGTGAAGAGGGGATAGAACGCTGTTGCTGCTGCGCCGAGCACGTCTTGCACCACCCAGGCGATCAAGGCATAGGCCAGGGTGTAGTAACCGAGTCGTTTTGCGCCCAAGCGGTAGCCGATCACCAAATCGTCGGCGCGCGTGATGGTGTACGAAATGGCGGTGAAAAGTGACACGCTCGGCGCAAAGACCCATAGGGGGCGCAAGGCGGCCAGTGTGAGCTTGGCACGCGGTCGCCAGCGGACGGCGTGCGCGGTGATCAGTCCTCCGACAGCGTAAGTGAGCGCCACTTGCGCGATCAAGCTCCACGCGCCCGCGCCGCCGATCGCCAACGCGATGGCGGCCACGCTCCCCACAGCCTGACCGTATAATCGCGCTTGGGCCAGCGTGCGAAAGTCCATGCGGCGAGAAAGTAGGGCGCGCGGGACAACATTCAACGCGCGCAACCACGCCGCCCCTGCTGCGCCGATTAGCAGCGTGGTGAGCGCGGGGTGGCCGAAGACGGCGGCGATGCTCGGCGCGAGGATTGCGCTCAACAGCAGCGCCACGCCGCCGAGACCCAATACGCTCCAAAAGGCCGCGTCCATCTCGGCGGTGTTCAGATGCGGACGTTGGATCAGGGCGTCATGGAAGCCAACCGGCAACACATGCGCGATCAGCAGTTGCACGATGACCGTGATCGCGACCAGGCCGAAGTCTTGCGGGGCGAGCAGGTGCGTGAGCGCGAGCATGGTCAGCGCGGACATGGCGTAACGGGCCAGTGCTCCGCCGATGAGCCACGCGGTGTTGGCAAGAGGGCGGGGGAGGTTTGAAGTAGGCATGGACTTTATCGTAGGGTAAAACGAACGAATGGGCAATAGGTATGACGTGGTGATGCTGGTGCTCAACGATCTGACGCACGACAGCCGCGTGCGGCGGGAGGCGGAAGCGCTGGCGACGACCTGGCGCGTGTTGGTGGTCGGCACGCAACGTGCCGATGGCGCGTTGCCGGACCGCGAGCGGATCGCCAATTTCGAGGTGTGGCGTATTCGCTACGGGCGTTGGGGAGCGGGCTTGTGGCGACCCTGGCGATGGCTGCGGCACGCGCTGCAGGCTGTGCTGATCGTGTGGGCGCTGCGGAGGGTGCGTGCGCGGGTTTACCACGCGCACGATCTGCCCGCTTTGCTGCTGATCTTGAGTGCGCGCGCGTTGTGGGGACGTGGCGCGCGATTGGTCTACGATGCCCACGAGCTGCACGCCTTCATGCCTCGTTCCGCTTGCGAGCATGTGCGCGGATCGGGCGCGCCGCCCGCCGCGCAAG
>JALSSH010000403.1 GCA_026984385.1 Ardenticatenia bacterium
ACTTCGGCTTCCAACTCGGCCAACGTTTGCGGCTCTTCGGAGCGCAGGTCGAGGTACATTTCGGCGAAAGTTGCCAAGCTGTTGACCGAATGCCCGCCTTGTATCAAGCCGATGTTGTAAGTGGTGTGCGGGGTGCGGGGTGGTTGCAGCGCCAGAATACGCGCGCCTAACGCGATCAAGCCGTGTAGTGCGCTGGGTTGGCCGAAGTGCAACCAACTATGGCCGCCCGGGGCCTGGCAGGTGATGCGCAAACGGCGCACCGCGATCCCCGCGTGGTAGATGTGGCGGAAGGCCAGCCCTTCCACCACAACCGCCGCGCCCAAGCGTCCGCGCAAGCGTTCCCACACGGCGCGGATACCGCCCAGATCGCCCAAACCCTCTTCGCGGCTGTTGGCAACTAACCACAGATCGGCGCGCGGGCGCAAGTGGTGTTCTTGCAGCGCGCGCAAAAGCGCGAGCAGCCCCGCCACCCCCAAGCTGTTGTCCCCCAGCCCAGGTCCGTAGATGCGTGTGCCGCGATAGCGGACCTTGAGGTCGGTTTCGGCAGGGAAAACGGTATCCGTGTGGGCGGAAATGAGCAGCGCGGGGGCGTGGGCTTGTGTCCCGGGCCAACGTCCGTAAACGTTGTGCAGAGCGTCTGTGTGCACCTCGGTCAGCCCTGCTTGGCGAAAGCGTTCCGCGACCCATTCGGCACGCGCTAGTTCGTGAAAGGTGGGCGCGGGAATTTGTTGGATGGCGAGCGCGTCTGCAACGACTAGCTCCGGACGCAAGGCGGCGCGCACGGTGTGCATAGCGGGAGCTTGGAGAAGTTCTTGAACGGCGAGAAGCGGTGAAAAAGGCATAAGTTTTCCTTAAAAAAGGCTGAAAAAGTGTTGGTTTCTCGGAAAGCAAGTACAAAGGTGCTTTGCATTCACGCTGTTTTTGGTATGATGTTAGTATGTAGATGCCCCTTTTGGCAACGCGCACATGCCATCCTGTTTTCTCCGGACGCTCCTTGAGGAATACTTAAGGCTAGTGCGAAAACCCTGCGAAACGTTTGAGAGCAGTTGTGCAATTGGGTGAGGGCACTATAATCGCCATCAGGGAATCTCATCGGCATTCGGCTTTGGCACAGGTAAACGCATAGGCCCAGGAGGACGCATGGGGGCGAAAGTCCTGCTGATTGAACGAGCACGAAATAACAGCGCCTCGTTTGCGGCCTCTCTGCGGCGCCGTTACGAGGTGCATATCGCGCACTCGGGCAAGCAGGCGCTCCCGTTGGCCCGTCGTGAGCATCCGGACGTGATCGTGCTCGACGCGATCTCTTTGCGCACCTCCGGCGACCGCATTGTTGCGCGGCTGCGCGAACAACTCGGCGATGTGCCGATCATTCATTTGCGCGAAACGCCTAAAAGCAAAAGGGCCAGCGTCGCCGATGTGGTGCTCAGCCCCAAGTTTACCGCGCGCAAGATCATCAACCGTATCGAACGCTTTGTTTCCCCCCAAACAGAAAACATCCTCAACGTCGGCCCGTTCCGCTTGAACTTAAAACAGCGCAAGCTCATCTCCCCAAAAGGGGAAACCACGCTCACGCCTAAATTGGCGCGGCTGATGTGGATGTTTTTGCAAAACGCGGGCAAAACTTTGGACCGTGAGGCGTTGATGCGCGGCGTGTGGAAGACCGCTTATATGGGGGACACACGCACTTTGTACGTGCATGTGCGTTGGCTGCGGCGTGAGATCGAACCGAATCCACGCAAACCTCAATATATCGTCACGGTGCGCGGCGTAGGCTATCGTTTCCAGTTGCCGGACGACGGAACTCGCCCTAAGGCAAGCAAGGCCAACGGCTCGCCTTCCCCGAAAAACAAACGCAAGCCGCGCCCCCCAAGCAAACGCGCCTCGCGTTCCGCCAAAAAGCCATCCGCCGGCAAGTTGCGCAAAATCCAGAAGTCTTAGGGCGTTCTTGCCCCCATTCCAAAGACAAAAAAGCATCTTCACACGCCGTGCGTGTGCAAGATGCCTCGCGTAGTTTGGTGAGGTGGCGCGCGCGGCGGCTAGGCTTCTTGCTGGGCTTGCTTTTCCAGTTGAGCCAGGTATTTCATCAAGCGCCCTTTGCGGCGAGCGGCATTGTTGGGATGCAAAATGCCTTTGACCGCCGCTTTGTCCAAAACGCGCACGGCTTCTTGAGTGGCTAGGCGTGCTTGTTCCAGCTCACCCGCTGCGATAAGTGCGCGCGCTTTTTTGATCGCGGTGCGCGCGCGTGTGCGCCACTGGCGGTTTTGTAGCCGTTTACGCTCGTTGCTACGAATGCGCTTGAGTGCAGACTTGTGATTAGCCAACAGTCAGTCTCCAAAATTGAATAACACTCACCCGTTCGGACGGGCAGCATTGTACCAAAGCAGGCGAGCGCTGTCTAGAGCTGGTCACGAGAGGTCGGCGATAGGCCGAAGCCGCGCTTTGGAAAGCGGAAATTTTCGCACTTGCCGAATGCTTGCTTTCCGCTTGTCACTTGTCTTATTATAAAGTTGTAAAAATCGTGCATCCGTGTACCTCTATTCTGCTTGTGGAGACGACAAAAGACGTGCAATGATTCCACGCAAACGCACTAGGGAGTAGTCAGCTGAGAAGCTGGCAGAGGAGCTGGCAGATGAAACAGAAGTGGCTTACGGCGCTGGTTGTGATGCTTGTGGTCGCGGCAACGCTGCCGGCAGGTGGCGCAAAAGCCGCAGACGAAGCCGCACTTTTGGGCGTCTCTGTGCCGACTTTGGACGATCCATTCTACGAAGATATGGTCGCCGGCGCACAAGCGATGGCCGACGAAATGGAAATGACGCTGGTGGTAATGTCCGCCGAAAATGACGTGGAAACCGAGCTTGAGAATGTCCAAGAGTTGTTGGACGAAGGCGTCTCCGCGCTGCTCTATAGCCCTGTGGACATAGACGAAAACGCGGATATCCTCGCGTTGGTCTATGAGGCGAACGTTCCCATTATCTTGATGGTCGAAGAGCCTTCGGAAACGGCCTGGAAATTGGGCGTTGACGGCGTGGTGATGCCGGACGAATGGTTGATCGGCCAACGCGCAGGAGAATTGATGTGCGACGCGCTGGACGGCGAAGGGGTGGTCGTGGAGGTGATCAACGGCCAAGACCAAGGCGTTGCCCTAGACCGCGCCTTGGGCTTTTCGGACTATATGAACGAAGAATGCACGGACGTCACGCTGACCCCCTTTGACGTGTTGGGTAGGGAAGATCGGGACGCTTTCATCGAGGCGTTTTCCGCCTGGTTGAAAGAAGAGAGCCTAGATGGCGTGCTGGTGTTGGCGCAAGATATGACCTTGCCTGCGCTGGAAGCCGCGATTGCTGCACGGGTGACCGACCTCACCTTTGTGGCGTTTGATAACAGTGAAGAGGCGATGAGCGCGCTCCAACAGGGGCGTTTGCAATGGGTTGTCGTGCCGTCGGGGTGGTTGGTCGGGCAAAACGCGGTGGAGATGGCCTCCACGCTCTTGAACGGCGAAGAGCTGGACCCGATGGTTGTGCAAGTGGAGCCGGATGTTTGGACAACGGGGATGATCTTGCGCGGTGGGCCACGCAGTGGGCGTTTGGAGTAAACGCAATGCCGCGATCTTGAGGCTACGAAAATACGCCGCTTTCAATATGCTGTGGAAGCGGCGTTGTCCATCTTCGAGCGCTTTGTGGGAAAAGCTAATTTGCCCATACTGTCAGTATAACGGCACTCACCCATGCGCACAAAATCACGTTTATTTATTGCCACTTAGGACTTGTCGGGCCTTGCTGAGGATGTTAGGATGCAGGTGGACGTAGAAAATAGCCCAATAGGCTGTTGCGTTCACCTGAAAGTATAGTTGATTCAGGATGAGGGAAAAAACTTAATGAGCACAACAATTCCAACCGAGGAAACACAAAACCCCATGCTGGCAACCACGCTGGCGCTTTTCGACACGGCCTTTGAACGGCTGGAGCTGGACGAAGGCATTGCCGAGATCATGCGGCAGACCGAGCTAGAGATGACCGTCACCGTGCCTATCGCCACAGACGACGGGCGGATTGTCACGTTTCGGGGTTATCGTGTGCAGCATTCTTCCGCACGCGGCCCCAGCAAAGGCGGCATCCGCTACCATCCGGACGTGAATATCGAGGAAGTGCGCGCGCTGGCGATGCTGATGACGCTCAAGTGCGCAGCGGTGAACTTGCCCTTTGGTGGGGCAAAGGGGGGGATCAGCGTTGATCCTTCGCAGCTTTCTATGCACGAGCTGGAACGGCTAACCCGCCGCTTCGCCAAAATGATCGCCCCGATCCTGGGCGGCAAGCGCGACATCCCCGCCCCGGATATGAACACCAACGAGCAGACAATGGCTTGGCTGATGGACGAGCTTTCCTCCCATCGCGGTTACTTCTCGCCGGAGATCACCACCGGCAAACCCGTAATCTTGGGCGGCAGCAAAGGACGCACCGAGGCGACGGGTCGCGGCGTGGCGATTGCGACGGTGGAAATGCTCCACAAGCTCGGCATGTCTCCGGAAGGGGCAAAAGTGGTCGTGCAAGGCTACGGCAACGTTGGCTTTTATGCGGCCAACATTTTGCACGACGAATACGGCGCGCAGATCATCGCCATCAGCGACGTGACCGGCGGCCTTTACAACGCCAATGGGTTAGACCTGCCCGAGATCAATGCGCATGTGAAGCGAGCGCGCGTGTTGGAAAGCTATAACGGCGACGCCGAACACATCACCAACGCCGAGTTGTTGGAGCTGCCGTGCGACGTGCTGGCCCCCTGCGCCATCGAGAACCAGATCACCGAGCACAACGCCGACAAAATTCGGGCGCGGGTGATCGTGGAAGGGGCAAACGGCCCGACGACCTTTGAGGCCGACCAGATTTTGCAAGAGCGCGGCATTACCGTTGTGCCGGATATTTTGGCGAACGCGGGTGGCGTGATCGTCTCGTACTTTGAATGGGTGCAAGACCTGCAATTCTACTTCTGGGAAGTGGAAGAAGTGCGCGAAAAGCTCTCGCGGCGGATGCGTAGCAGCTTTGCGCACGCCTACGAAGCCGCCCAGGAACGCGAGTTGGATATGCGTTCGGCAGTCTACTTGCTGGCGGTAGACCGCGTGGCACAAGCGATCCAAAAGCGCGGTTTTGTCACACTCTAAAAGCACAGCTTTGAACGCACGCAAGCGGGGTGATCGCCCGATCGCCCCGCTTTGATATAGGCGAAATGTCCTATATCCTCACAACGCTCTGACAAATCCTTATAAACTCCTCACAATATACATACAGGGCGCACCCTGTCGCCTATGGTATCATCAAAAGCAGAGGTCTACCGCCCGGGCATACGCTGTGCTGGGCGTGTTTGTCTTGCTTGTTCGCGGTTGTCCGAATAACGGCAATCTCCCCAATAGTTTGGATTCGAGGTGAACTATGCGAGCTGGATTGCGTAAAATGCTCGCCATCCTAGACGGAACGCCGACCGACGCCAAAGGCCAAAGCCTGGTCGAGTTGACCTTGACTTTGCCGATTTTGCTGGTGATGCTGATGGGGTTGGTGGAGATCGGCTGGTATGCCAACAACTATCTGACGCTGCTCGACGTGGTGCGAGAAGCCGGACGTTTTGGGGCGACCCGCGATCCGCTCGAGTGGCCGGACGGCGAGGAACTGAAGCGCAATCGGATGGACTGCGACGAGCTGGCCGGTTACTTCAACAAGTTTGACACAGACAACCAAACGACTTGGCCCGGCCCGAGTGATCTCGACAACTGGGGCTACATTGATGGCGACGAACGCCCCTTTGGTTATTATGACGGCGTCGCTTGCTCGGTCATTCGCAATCTTTCACCGCTGGAGTTCAACGACCTGACCGACGACGTGGTCGTTTCGGTTTTCGGCTACTTTTTGGAAGGGCGCGGCGGCCCGAACCCGCATGTGCGCGTTTACGGGCGCTACCCTGCGCGCGCCAATGAGTGCGAAAACGACGACCAGTTCGATCCCTTTGACTTTACGCACGACGGGGACGGCTCCGACCCTAACGAGGATTCGTCGCGTTTTGATGCGTCGTGGGACAACATTCGCGGCTATGTCTTTCGGGGCAATCACCGTATGGACTACGGCGCAAGCAAGCGTTGTTTAGGCTCGGAATTCTCTACCGCCGAAGTTGAAGCTATGTTGGACTTCAACGGTGACCCCGACCGCGCCCGCAAGATTCAAAGCGTGCCGAACTCGGGGCTGGTGTTGGTCGAAATCTTTTGGCAACACCATCAGCTCTTCGGCCTACCCTGGTTCAACCTGGGGCCGGTTGCGCAGGGGCAAACGATTCACGTTTGGACGTTCTTCCCTGTGACGGCTGCCGAGCCGGACATTGACTGAAACGTGCAAAAACGGCAGGTGTAAACGCTTATGAGTAGTTTAGCTCCCCTAACCAGACGCCTGAAACGTAGCCAGCGCGGGCAATCTATTTTGCTCCTCGCGTTTGCTTTTATCGCACTGCTTGCTTTTGTTGGGCTGGTAACGGATGTGGCCTTGCTGTTTGTGCGCTACGCTTCTTTGCGGCGCGCGGTGGACGCGGCAGCGATTGCCGCCGCCGGCCAAATCCGTGAAGGCTCGAACTATAGCAACGTGGCGATGGCCGCCGAACAGTACATCACCTTACACAACCTGGACGCCAGCAGTGTGCTTGTGGAAACGTGCGAAACGGATATTTATCAGTGGCGCGCGGGGCTAGGCCCTTGGGATGGCACGCCGCATCCGGAAAGCGACCCCCAGTGGAATCCGGTCAACGAGAAGATGCCGCAAACCGAGCTTTGCGATTGGGCAGACCCGCATAAATTGGTGCGTGTAAGCGCCCAAATCGAATCGCCGACCACGTTTTTGTCGCTGTTGGGTATAGGCTCGATCACGCTGGAAGCCACATCTGTTTCCGAAACCGCGCTGCTGGACGTGGCGTTGGTGATCGACACGTCCGAGTCCATGTCCAAGGAAACTACGCTGTTGCACTATCAACAAGTAGGCGTCACCTTGCCGCCGGACACCGGCGTTTTGGGCATTCGCGGCGAGTGTTACACCGACCCTCCCGACCCAAACTTTCCGCAAGAGCGTTGGGGAGGGTGTTGCAACGACCCGGGCACCGGATATGTGGGAGACGGCTCGTTACAGCCTAACGGCGTTTTTTTGCCCAACGGGTTGATCTGGCACGACACAAACGGTAATAGCATGTACGATGGGCCGAGCGAGAACGGCTTGGCTTCCACCGTGCCAATGACCAACCGCGGCGTCCCTTGGTATGACAATCCGGACGCTTGGAACTTCACCACGCTAATCTGCCGCCCCTTCAAAGACGTGCGAGACGCGGCACGTTTGTTTATCAAGCGCCTGGACTTCGTGCGGGGTGATCGTGTGGTGCTGGTGACGTTTGACCGTGTGGGTATCGCCTACGACCCGGATGGAGCAGGGACGCAATTCCGCCCGCTTATCCGCAGCGAAACGGTGGCGATCGAAACACTGAACCAAAAAATGGGCGTGATGATCAACAGCAAGCGCACTTGGAACGTGTGCGGCGAGCTGGCAGACGCTTACGACGCTTGGGTTCAGTGGCAAGCCGACGGTTCTCCGCCGCCCCCGCCGGAGATGCGCCCCTTCGCCTACGAAACCACCGCTTCCTGCGGCAACACCAATATCGGCGGTGGTATCTTGGCGGCCAGCAATGCGCTCACCGATCCGGTCGATGTGCGCCGCGAGGCAGTGTGGGTTATGATCGTGCTTTCGGACGGCGCGGCTAACGTCACCAACCCCGCCAATAACGCTTCTATTCCTCAGGAATACGGCTTTTGGGGCTATTGCCCTTGGTGGACGTTCTGCTTTTTGGATTCGTCTAACCCCTTCCACTGGCCGGAATGCACTGAAAATAACCCGGCTCAGACAGAGCTTGCCAGGCCGATCTGCAATGACAACGATCCGCAAACACGCTTCTTCTGCCTGGATTGGTCAACCGGTGAGCCGGAGGCAGGCAACACCGCCTGCACAGAGCGTTACGACGCGGACGATTACGCGCGCGACATGGCCGACTTTGCAGGCTTGATCGAGGTTGTCCCCGGCGGCAAGCAAGGTAACTTTATTGCCATGTTTGCCATCGGCTTTGGCGACGAAGTGGTCAATGAGCCGACCGCCGCGCCTTTGCTGCGCTATATTGCAGACGCGGGCGACAACGGCTTCATTGACAACAATCTTCAACAAGACTTGCGCGAGGATCGTAACCCGATCCCCACGTACCCGATCGGCGGCCCGTATCCGCCGACATATGGCGATCCCGGCCCGTGCGAAGGGGTGGCAGACCCCACCGAACAATGCGGGCAATACTACTACGCAACCGACCTGGCCTCTTTGGACGCGGTGTTCGAAGAGATCGCCAGCCGTCTGTTTACGCGCCTGTCGCGGTAGCGCGGCGCGGATTATGTACGTTGACGGGGGGACGATATGAGTCCAACACACGCACGTTTAGCACCGCAAGCACGCAGCCGACGCGGGCAAACGATGGCCGAATTCGCGTTGACGTTGCCCATCTTGCTGATGATGATGTTCGGCGTGATTGAGTTCGCGCGCATCTTCCACGCCTGGGTAACGCTCCAAAACGCTGCCCGCGAAGCGGCGCGCTACGCCGTCACCGGGCAATGGGACCCGGAAGACCTTGCGCCGTTGCTTGGAGTGACGTTACCGCCCGGGTCGGTTGAGGCCCAAAAGCAATTTATCCTTGACCAGCTCGTGCCATGCACCGGCGGAAACGACGAAGCCTTTGTGCGCCATTGGGGCAAGGATTGCGAACCCGGCGACGATGAAGACCAGGGCCTGCGTTCCGACATGGCGCGTTTGCCCTCTATCGTAACCCGTGCGCGCATCGGCGCGGCAGGCTTGGCTTTGGCCGACGGCGATCATTACGTCGGGTTGCACGATGCCAGCGGCACCGAGTTGAGCACGGAAACTGTCGGGCCGAACGACCGTGGCTGGTTTCATGTGTGGATTTGTAGCTCACGTCCTCCCATCCACCCGGAATATCGCGAGACGTTGCGAATGCGCTATCTGCCCAGTTCCAACCGCAGCGATCGCATTTGCGAGGTGCGCGAACCCGGGCAAACAGGCATCAATCAATATGACGCGGGCGGCCCGGGGGACGCGGTCGAAATCATCGTCTTCTTCAATCATCCGCTGATCACGCCCTTGGGGTTGGTAGACTACGTCCAGTTGCAAGCACGGCGCGTGATGATCAACGAGTCGTTTCGCTCTACGCGCGTGGTGAATATCCCACCGCAACTGGCGTTGCCGACTCACACGCCCAGCAACACGCCCTTACCCAGCGATACGCCTTTGCCGACCTTCACACCGTCCATCACGTATACGCCTTCCAACACCCCGCTACCGACTTCCACTTTTACCGTCACGCCTACACCCCGGCCCGTGTGTAGCCAAGTTTCGTATGTGGACGGGGCTTTGCTGGATACCTATCTGCAGATACGCATCCAGAACAACAACGACCAACCGCTTTTTATCAGCCATGTGGATTTGGCTTGGCCGCAAAGCGCGCTTTACCCAACCATGTATTTGGATTCGATGCGGATGTCCGGTTATCTGGATTTTTGGACCGGGCCGGACTATACCCCGCCGACCAGCGTGGACAGCACCGATTCCGGTTGGAACCAAGACGCGCCGTTATATCAGTCACGCCTTATCCCGCCACAGTCCACCGTCGCGGTGCTTTTCAAGTTCAACAACATCTCCACGCCACTGGCGAATGTGTTCACGCTGGACCAAT
>JALSSH010000404.1 GCA_026984385.1 Ardenticatenia bacterium
TCCCGCCCCATCTTATGTTACATGTCGCCACGCTGGATCACGGCATCCGAGGGACGGCGGGCGCGGAAGACGCGGCTTTCGTGCGGCATCTGGCGCGTGAATGGGGCTTGGCGGTGACGGTGGGGCGCGCGGACGTGCCCGCCTTAGCGGAGCGGCTCGGCTTGGGGTTGGAGGCGACGGCGCGCGGCGTGCGCTATGCGTTTTTGGCGCGGGTGGCGCACGCTTGGGGCGCGGAAGTGGTCGCGGTGGGGCACACGCGCGACGACCAGGCGGAAACCGTTTTGCTGCACGTGTTGCGCGGGAGCGGCTTGGCGGGCTTGCGCGCTATGTTGCCCGCTGCTCCGCTGCATGTGCCGTCGGCGTTCGTTGATGTGCCCGTGATGTGCGATCCGCCGCTGCCGTCGTCGGAGGCGGAGCAGGGGGCTTTGCGCGTGGTGCGCCCGTTGTTGCGCGTTTCGCGTGCCCAGGTGGAACGCTACGTCGCCGCGCGGGGTTTGCAGCCGCGCTCCGACGCCACCAACCGCGACCCGACCTATCGGCGAAATTGGGTGCGGCATGAGGTGTTGCCGCTTTTGGAGCGGGGCAATCCGCGCGTGCGGGAGGCTTTGGCGCGCTTGGCAGAGCTGGCGCGCGACGAGTACGCGCTGGTGGCCCAGGCGAGCGAGGCGGCTTTGGCGCGGGTGGTGCGCGCTGCGCGCGCCGGCGCGGCTGAGCTTTCCCGCGCGGAATGGGGAAAGCTCAGCCGCGCCGAAAAGCGTTATGTGTTGCGGGCCTTGTGTGCGCGGCTTTGTCCTTCGGCAGAGCTGGGCTTTGTGCATATCGAGGCGGCGCGCCGTGTGGCCGACGGCGGACGGGTGGGGGCGGTGGCGGTGTTGCCTGCGGGGTGGCGTTTGCGGGTCGGCTACGAGGTGCTGATTTTGGCGACGGAAAGCGCGTTGGCCGAGCGTGTGACGGCGACCGAAGCGCCCGCTTTGCCGCGCGCGGGCGAAGCGTTGAGCTTCCGCCCCGATGAGACGGTGCGCCGACGCTTCGGCTGCTGGGAGTTTGTGGCGCGCCCGTTACGCTCCGATGAGGATGCGCGTGCCTGGCTCGGCGATCCGCTGGCGGCGTTGCTGAGCGTGCCGCGCGGGGCGCGTTTGACGTTGCGCACACGCCGCGCCGGCGAGCGCTTTCGTCCGCGTGGGATGGGCGGCCATTCGCGCAAATTGGCGGATATGCTCAGCGACGCGCGCGTGCCTGCCGCCTGGCGGGATCGTGTGCCGCTGTTGACCGTGAACGGTGAACCGGCTTGGTTTGTCGTGCCAACGGCGGCGGGTTTGCGTGGACGTGTGGCCGAGCCGTTTGCTCTTGAGGTGGGGGGAGAGACACGCGCTCAAGCAAGAGTTTTGGTAAGATGGTGGTACGTGTATCGTTAGGGTTTCGTTAGAGTTTGTGTTTGTATTTGTGTTTTGCCTACTAAGACGGTTAATGAGCTATTGCGTTCCCGTCCACCTTCCAGTATAGTTGAGATACCATAAACACCGCATGAGTGGCGAGGCTATCTTAATGGCTGAGAACAACGATGCCTATATCCTTTTGGTGGACGACGAGGACGCGATCCGATACTCGATCAGCAAGGCCCTACAGCGGGTCGGGTATCATGTCCACACGGCGGCTTCCGGCGAAGAGGCGTTGGAACGCATGGCCGAACGCAATTACGACGTGGTGCTGACCGATATTCGGATGCCCGGGCTGAGTGGCGTCGAGTTGCTGGCGCGCATCAAGGAAGAGTCACCGGATGTGGTGGTGATCCTGCTGACCGGTTACGCCAGCTTAGAAACAGCCATCGAGAGCTTGCGCCTGGGCGCGCACGACTATTTGGTCAAGCCCAGCAGCAGCCAAGACATCCGCGAAAGTGTGGCGCGTGGGTTGGAACGTGCGCAAAACCTCAAGCGACGGCGTGAGCTTTTGCGCTCGCTCCGCGCCAATGTTGAGGAGCTGACCGGCGTCCAGGTCAGTGAGTCGCCGCCCGAGCCACGCAAAGCCGACGATCGTCCCAGTCCGCCGGTAGTCACACCGATAACCACCATGACCATCGGCCCGCTGA
>JALSSH010000405.1 GCA_026984385.1 Ardenticatenia bacterium
CCCATCTAGCCCCGCGAGAGCGATCTCCTCGCCTTGCTGGGGCCACGTTGCGCGGCTCATCGGGGCGGTGGGTTGAGCTAACGCGCTCCAAGGCGCGACCAGCAAACTCAACAACACCCCCAAGCTCAGCGCGTACAGTTTCCATTTTCTCATTAGTTCTTTTGCCTCCTGTGATCAAAAATTTTTAATGCGAAGTCCAGCCGGTGTGCACCGATCATAGAGCAAAACACTCCCACGTCAAGCAAATCGGCGCACAAAAAACAACACGCAAGGAACATATAACATACCTTCCCATAAATTTATATGATTAAATAATCAAGCTGTTCATCCTACATCCAATAGTCGCAATATATCACAAGACTTTACAGCGGATTAAATTTTCACTAGGATGAAAATGTACCTTTGCACAAATCGTACACCTTAAACGAATGATGGAGGATGGTGGTGATGCGTAAAATTTTCGTTCTTTTCGTGCTTGCCGCGTTAGTCGCAGTGGCTCTGCCCAGCGCGCCGACGTCGGCCTCGACCTACAACTACCTTGTTTTCACGAGCAACTCTTTGGATTGCACCGCCGGCACTGCCAGCGGCACTATCGTTTACAGCTTGCAGCCCGGGGCCAAAGTCGTCTCCGACGTTGACGTCAACGGAGCGGCCACGCTTCACACCGAGTATGTAGCCACAACCAACAAGTCCGGCACAAAGACGGACACCTGGGCCAACGCCGTCGCCGCCGCTGGCGCCCCCGGAACGCCCTTCCCCAACCCGGGCTATGCGCACGTCACGGTCAAGGTCTACGACCCGGACGGCACGCTCGCCAGCGAGACCGAAGCCTACGGCGAGTGCCCTTCCGGCACGGCCTGGGTCAAGGGCTGGGGCATGCCTGGAGCGGATGACTTCATCGAGTACACGCCCTGGACGGTCGGCGGAACGCTGGTACGCGACGCGATGCTCTACGCGATGCCCGGCCAACCCGTTGTGCCGGAGATCATCTTGCCCGCCGGTAAAAACGTGTTGGTGTTGGGCATGGACGCCAGCGGCCAATACTACAAGATCGTGTTCGCCGCGAGCTATCTTTGGGTGGAAGCCGACGCCGTCGGCCCGAACTATGACGCCGTGTGGGGCGGCGCACCACTGCCTACGCAGGTCGTGAACTGATACCCCCTTTACCCCGCGCCCCGATCAAGGTTGATCGGGGCGTTTTTTTGTTCCCCGAGCCTGGTATAATCCCCCAAAAGCCGAACCGAATCGAATCGAGGCCGCCATGTCCGATATGTTTGATTACGCCCGCCACCAGCGCCAACAAACCAGCGGGCCACTGGCGTTGCGGATGCGTCCGCGCACGCTGGACGAGTTCGTCGGCCAAGAGCACATCGTCGGGCGCGGGCGCTTGTTACGCCGCGCTATCGAGGCCGACCAGCTCAGCTCGATCATTCTTTGGGGGCCGCCCGGAACGGGCAAAACCACGCTCGCCAACATCATCGCGCACGCCACCAAGCGCCACTTTGCGCGGCTGAACGCGGTCACCAGCGGCGTGAAGGACTTGCGCGAGCTGATCGCCGCCGCCCAAGATCGGCTGGGCATGTACGGGCAAGGAACGGTGCTCTTCATTGACGAAATTCACCGCTGGAACAAAGCGCAACAGGACGGCTTGTTGCCTTTTGTAGAAGACGGCACGGTCGTTTTGATCGGCTCGACCACCGAAAACCCGTTCTTCTCGCTGGTCAACCCGTTGCTGAGCCGCAGCCGCGTTTTTCAGCTCAAGCCGCTATCCGAAGCGCACATCCTGGAGATTTTGCAGCGCGCGCTAGAAGATAGCGAACGCGGCTTAGGGCGGCTGCCGATCCGCTTGACCGAAGAGGCCGCGAGGCATTGGGCGCGTGTTTGCGGCGGGGACGCGCGCAGTGCGCTTAACGCGCTAGAGCTAGCCGCCAAAACCACCCCGCCAGGCCCGGGCGGCGCGATCTTGATCGACTTGGAGGTGGCCGAAGAAAGTATCCAACGGCGCGCGTTGCGCTACGACAAGAGCGGGGACGAGCATTACGACACGGTGAGCGCCTTCATCAAAAGCGTGCGCGGCTCGGA
>JALSSH010000406.1 GCA_026984385.1 Ardenticatenia bacterium
ACCCCAACGTGATCAGCACGGGGACCCATGCGGCGGGGTCACTCGGCGTAGTCGGCGCGCTCACGTTCGATCTCCACGCCCACCGAGCGCGCAAAGCGCAGCGCCCCGGGCTTTTCCACGCGCACGACCGCGCGCGTGGCGGCGTGTTCCACCACGCAAATCCGCGCCACCGCGTCCGCCAGCGCTTCGACGGTGTAATAGTTGGAGCGTTCCACGTGCGCGATGATGGCTTTGGTGATGGTGCGATAGTTGAGCACGTGTTCGGCGTCGTCGTGGGCGGCTTCTGCGCGTTTGTCGGTGAAGAGCGTCAGGTTGAGCAGCACATCTTGCCGATCCTTGCGCTCCCAGTCGTTCAGCCCGATCACCGCGCGCAACAGCAGATCGCGGATGATGATCCTATCTTGAGCCATCACGCGCTCCTTAGCATTCTCCCACCAGGCTTTGCCCGCCGTCTACGGGGATCACCGCGCCGGTGATGTAGTCGTGGCGCGCCAGGAAAACGACCGCCTGCCCCACGTGGTCGGGGTGGCCGGTGCGCTCCAGCGGCACGCGCGCGCCCATCGCCTGCCAGAGCGGGCTATCCGGCCCCATATACGCGGGTGGCAAAATCAAGCCGGGCGCCACCGCGTTAACGCGCACGTCCGGCCCCAGCTCCAGCGCGGCGGCGCGCGTCAGGTGGATAAGGCCGGCCTTGCTGACCCCGTGCAGCGCAAAGTGGCGGCGCGGACGCAGCCCGATCAGGTCGGTGATGTTGACGATGGCGGCGGGTTGTTCCGCCGGGCGGGGAGTGCGCCGCATCAAGCGGGCGGCGTGTTGCGTGCAAAGGTAGGGCGCGCGCAAATTCACCTGCATGACGTCTTTCCACGTCTGTACCGTGCCCTCCGCAAAGGGCTGGCGCACGAAGTTCGCGGCGCTGTTCACCAACACGTCCAGCCGCCCGAAGGTTGTTTCCAGCACGTCGAAAAGCGCGGCGATCTGGTCCGGATCGTGCAGATCGGCTTGCACAGCGTAGGCGCGCACGCCCAGCGCTTGGATTTCGGCGACCGTTTCGCGGGCGGCTTCCTCAGCGTGGCCGTAGTGCACCAACACGTGCATCCCTTCGCGCGCCAGGGCCAACGCAATCGCTTTGCCCACGCGACGCGCCCCGCCCGTCACCAACGCCACTTTGTCTTGGAGTTCCATCGCCTACAGCCTCGCCAAACGGTAAAATTCGTCCACGAGCGCGGGGTCGCTGCGGAAAAGGCCGCGCTTGGCGACCGTGACCATGTTCACGCCGTGCTTTTTGACGCCGCGCAGTGCCGCGCAACTGTGTTGCCCTTCCACCACCACAATCACGCCCAGCGGGTCGAGATGTTCGGTCAGCGCGTCGGCGATCTGGTTGGTGAGCCGCTCTTGAATTTGCAGACGGCGGGCGAACATATCCACGATGCGCGGGATTTTGCTCAGCCCAACCACGTTGCGGCGCGGGATATAGGCCACGTGCGCTTTGCCGGTGAAGGGCAGCATGTGATGCTCGCAAAGCGAGTGGTAGGGTATATCCGCCACGACAACCATTTCCCCTTCATATTCCACCTCAAAAAGCGCACCGTTGATCACGGTCTGTACGTCTTGGCGATAGCCTTCCAACAGCTCGGCGTACATCCTGGCGACGCGCTGGGGCGTTTTTTGCAGGCCGTCGCGGGTGGGGTCTTCGCCGACATATTGCAGGATCAAGCGCACGGCTTCTTCGATGCCGCGTTGAGCGTCCAGCGCCTCAAATTCGGCGGTGGCGATGCGCTCGGCCAAAGAGTGGATATCGTCGCGATCCTCGTGGGAAGAGCGCCCGTTGCCGTTGGAATGGGGGTTTGCGGTCATAAGTGCGCGGCGTGGAGCTGCCGCCGTTCTCCTTTCGGAATATCTAAGCTGAACATCTTCTTAATTTTAGAGTAAATGGGGGCCGTATGGCAAAAAAGGAAGGCCGATGTTGGCGCATCTTCATAATGTCTTCACAGATGCTACACCACTTCTTCACATCCGCCCCCTACAATGTGGAGCGTAAAATCCATTCAGAAACCCTAAGGAGGTATGGGATGTTCAAGAGT